>NZ_CAJMXD010000030.1:0-15326 GCF_905219685.1 Barnesiella sp. CU968 | reverse complement strand
ACCGGTATGCGCACCATGAAGACCTATAATATTTCGGGCAACAGCGATATGGATTTGTATCACAGCATTTACTATCGCTTCGGACCTTCGGATGCTTTCAATATATCCAACTTTGTAAGCGGGTCTATATCGAATTATTCCAATATGATAGGTTATGATGCAGACCCAGCTCCGCAGAAGGTGCGCAATTACGCATTGCATGAAGACATCGGTCTTGGTTATCGCACAGAGAAATACATCTTGTCGGTTAATGGCGGTATTGCTGTAAACAACACTCATTCCGCCGGTGTCCTGCCAACGCGACTCAATAACGGCGTCTGGTTTGGCAGACTGTACGGGCACGTCGCGTTGCCTTTCAATTTCAGCGTAGACTCGGAATTCAATATCATGAAACGCTACGGATATATTGATGAATCGATGAACACCACCGACTGCGTATGGAACGCCACCCTGGGCTATGAAATCAACAAAGGAGTGTGGCGCATATCTCTCGACGCGAAGGACATTCTGAACCAGAACAAGGGTTTCAACTACACGGTGAATGCCAACGGACGCACGCAGACCCTCAACACCGTGCTTCCCCGCTACCTGATGCTGTCGGTGCACTACCGTTTCGATTTCAAACCCAAACGCGGTAAGTGACCTCCGGGCGAAGATTGATTCAAATGTTGTGTATTTGAAAAAAAAGTGTTAACTTTGCGGCGGT
The DNA here is from genome assembly GCF_905219685.1 of Barnesiella sp. CU968. NCBI lineage: Bacteria > Pseudomonadati > Bacteroidota > Bacteroidia > Bacteroidales > Barnesiellaceae > Barnesiella > Barnesiella sp. CU968. The sequence goes on along the minus strand of NZ_CAJMXD010000030.1, from coordinate 14,620 downwards.
TTTCGTGTGAGAGATGGTCTCGCAAGGAAACCGCCGTAAATATTTTATTACAAATCAATCATTTACAAAACGTATGAATAACTACGAAACCGTTTTCATTTTAACTCCCGTTTTGTCTGACGACCAGATGAAGGAAGCGGTAGAAAAATTCAAAGACGTTCTGAAGGCAAACAATGCCGAGATCGTTAATGAAGAACTGTGGGGTCTGCGCAAGCTCGCTTATCCTATCCAGAAGAAATCCACCGGCTTCTATGTGCTGGTAGAGTTCAAGGGTGAGCCCACTATCGTTAAGAAACTTGAGACTGCTTTCCGTCGTGACGAGCGCGTTATCCGCTTCTTGACTTTCCGTCTTGACAAATACGCAGTTGAGTACGCAGAAAAGCGTCGTAACCTGAGAGCAAACAAAGCAAGTGAGAAACCCGCAGAGGCAGAGGCTAAAGCAGAAGTAAAGGAGGCATAATCATGGCAGCAAACAACGAAATCCGTTATCTCACCCCCCTTACGGTAGATACTAAGAAGAAAAAATACTGCCGTTTCAAACGTAGCGGTATCAAATATATCGATTACAAGGATCCCGAGTTCTTGAAGAAATTCCTCAACGAGCAGGGTAAGATACTTCCCCGTCGTATCACCGGAACATCTCTCAAGTTCCAGAGAAGAGTTGCTCAGGCAGTTAAGCGTGCCCGCCATCTTGCTCTCCTTCCCTATGTGACCGACTTGATGAAATAATCATTTTTCTAACCTGATAAAAGCAACAACACAATGAAAGTAATACTCAAAGAGAATGTAGCCAGTTTAGGTTATAAGGATGATGTGGTTGAGGTAAAAGACGGTTACGGCCGCAATTATCTTATCCCTCAGGGTCTTGCCATCGTGGCTTCAAAAGCGGCTCTCAAGCAGCTTGCCGAGAACCAGAGACAGCGTGCGCACAAGATTGCCAAGATTCTTGAAGACGCACAGGCAGCCGCTGCTGCTCTCGAGGGCGTAAAGGTGACAATCACAGCGAAGACAAGCGCGTCAGGCACAATCTTCGGTTCCGTGGGTGCCGCTCAGGTTTCCGAGGCTCTTGCAAAGCTCGGTCATGAGATCGACCGCAAGATCATCAACCTCAAGGATACTATCAAGACAGTAGGTGTTCACACAGCTATAGTTAAATTCCACAAAGAGGTGGAGCAGCCCATCGAGGTTGAGGTTATAGCCGAAGAGGAAGACAAATAAAAATCCGACTGCATATGTGGCAGACCCGTCCGTATCCCGGACGGGTCTGTTTTTTTGCAATTAAGGGATTTTTATGGTTGTAAAGTTTGAATCTACGTGCAAATTGATTATCTTTGCAAGTTGAACAAAAACAAGACAAGATATGAAATTTAACGTAGAGAGAAAGACATTCCAGCAGCAACTTTCGGCTGTGAGCAAAGTGATCAATGCAAAGAATGCATTGTCGATTCTCGACAACTTTCTTCTGAAAGTGGAGGGCGACCGTCTGAGCATAACCGGCAGTGACCAGGAGAATGTGATGACGGCGTATATGACAATAACCGAGAGCGAGGGTGACGGTGCAATCGCCGTGTCAGCCAAGAGACTTCTCGAAATCACGAAGGAAATCTCAAGCCAGCCCCTTACGTTCTACATAAACGACGAGACAAAAGAGATCGATATCCGTTTTCTTAACGGACATTTCAACTTCATGGGTGTGGATGCCACCGAATATCCGGCACGCCGCAATCAGGAGGCGGAGCAGAAAACAATGATGCTTCCCGCTTCGATGGTTCAGAAAGGTATTGACAGCACTCTGTTTGCCGTGAGCGCCGACACAGTGCGCCCGATTATGACCGGTATATACTGGGATATTCATGAGAACGATGTGACCTTTGTCAGCTCAGACACGCATAAGCTTGTGCGCTATATCAATTCAGAGTCCGCTCCCGGATTCACAGGGTCATTTATTCTCCCCTCGAAGCCGGCGAATATTCTCAAAAGCATAATCGGCAAGGAGGATGGTGATGTAAAGATTGTTTTCGATTCCAAAGGCGCTACCTTTGAGCTTGGCGACTATCTGTTGTCGTGTCTATTCATCAACGGCAACTATCCCAATTACAATCGTGTGATTCCTCAGGAGAATCCCTTTGAGATGACGATTGACCGGGTTTCGCTTCTTACGGCATTGCGTCGCGTGTCCATATTCGCGGCAAAGAGCTCAAATCTTGTTGTTCTCGACATTCAGCCCAACGAGGTTATTCTCCATGCTCAGGATCTTGACTACGGCACATCTGCCGAAGAACGCGTCAACTGCAGCTACGAAGGCAACACCATGACCATCGGCTTCAACGGACAGTTCATGATAGAGATTCTCAACAACCTCCATGATGACTCAGTGGTGTTCAAGCTGTCGGATCCCGGACGTCCCGGAATCTACACGCCGCTTCAGCAGCAGGAAGGAGAGGATATAGTGATTATCCAGATGCCGATGCAGGTGCTTTAAAGGCAGTCTGCCGGTAAATTCCGAAAGGGGAGAGGATAAGCCCCGGGGTGTTAGAACATAAAATAGATATAGTGAAACTGAATCTTAAGAGACCGCTGATTTTCTTTGATCTGGAAACCACCGGTACCAATATAACCCGAGACAGGATAGTAGAACTGAGTTATATCAAAGTTTATCCCGACGGGCATACGGAGTCCAAGACCCGCAGGCTCAATCCCGGCATGCCCATACCGCCCGGGGCGACAGCCGTGCATCACATCACCGACGAGATGGTGAAAGACGAGCCGTCGTTCCGCCAGATTTCCAAAGCTCTTCTCGAGATATTCGAGGGGTGTGACATTGCCGGATATAACAGCAATAAGTTCGATGTTCCTCTGCTTATCGAGGAGTTTGGCAGAGCCGGACTGAATTTTGAGGTTGCCGGGCGTAAATTCATAGATGTGCAGAATATCTTCCACAAGATGGAGCAGCGCACGCTCGTAGCCGCATACAAGTTCTATTGCGGACGCGATCTCGCCGACGCACATTCCGCCCTTGCCGACACTCAGGCGACTTATGAGGTTCTTCTGGGTCAGCTTGACCGTTATCCTGATCTTGAGAATGATGTGGAAAAACTTGCGGAATTCTCGAGGTCCGGCAAAAGTGTTGATCTATCGGCGCGTATAGTGCTTGATGACAACGATGTGCCTGTATTCAATTTCGGCAAGCACAAAGGCAAGCCGGTGAAAGAGGTGTTCCGCAAAGAACCTTCGTTCTACACATGGATGATGCAGGGTGATTTTGCAAAGAATACGAAGGATGTTATTTCCGTGCTTTATGCGGAATGCAGAAACCAGAAATAAAGGCAGCCGTGGAATCGATATTGAAAGGTAAGCACATAGTGCTCGGCATTACCGGCGGCATCGCCGCCTACAAGTCGGTTACTCTGCTCCGCCTGCTTGTCAAGGCAGGCGCGGAGGTTCAGGTGGTGATCACCCCGGCTGGGAAAGAATTCATCACTCCGGTAACACTCTCCTCGTTGAGCGGAAAACCGGTGGTAAGCGAGTTTTTCACCGCAAACACCGGAGAGTGGCACAGTCACGTTGACCTCGGTCTCTGGGCAGACCTGATGGTGATCGCGCCCGCGACTGCATCCACTATCGGAAAAATGGCAAACGGCATCGCCGACAATATGCTGGTCACGACATATCTTTCAGCCAAAGAGCATGTGATGATAGCGCCTGCGATGGATCTCGACATGATGGCGCATCCCTCTACGGTGCGTAATCTCGCTACGCTTGAATCATATGGTGTGGAAATAATAGAGCCTGCCGCCGGAGAACTTGCGAGTCATCTCATGGGAAAAGGAAGAATGGAGGAACCGGAGAATATATTCTCCCGCATCGAGCGTTTTTTTATGAAGCAGTGTGATATGCTCGGCAAAAAGGTGGCGATTACCGCCGGTCCGACCTATGAGAAACTTGATCCGGTGAGATTCATAGGCAATTACTCCAGCGGCAAGATGGGTTTTGCGCTTGCCGAGGAGTGCGCCGCACGGGGTGCGGAGGTTACTCTTGTATGCGGTCCGGTTTCATTGCAAACCGCAAATCCCAATATACACAGGATTGACGTGGAGAGCGCAGAGGAGATGCTTGAGGCATCGCGTGAGCCATTCGCCAATGCCGATATGGGCATATTCGCAGCTGCTGTCGCCGATTATCGTCCGGAGTCACGGGCGGAGAGCAAACTTAAACGTGAGGGAGTTGAGGAGATGTCGCTTCGCCTTGTGAAGAATCCGGACATCGCGGCTACGCTTGCATCCGTAAAGCGCGAGGGTCAGCTCTTTGTAGGTTTTGCGCTTGAAACAGACAATGCGCATGCAAACGCACTCGGAAAGCTCAGAAAGAAGAATCTTGACATGGTTGTGCTGAACTCGCTTCAGGACAAAGGAGCCGGTTTTGGCACTGATACCAACAAAGTGACAATTCTTCGCAAGGATGGAACCGAGAGGTCATTCCCGTTGAAGAGCAAGAGGGAAGTTGCTGCGGATATTATTGCTGAAATATTATCATGAGAAGATTATTGGGTTTATTGTTTGCGGCACTTATATGGGTGAATGCAGTCGAAGCTCAGGAGCTCAACTGCACTGTCGAGGTCAATTCACAGCAAATCGAGGGTACCAACAAGAATGTGTTCGACGCTTTGCAGGAAGGGATCTCAACCTATATGAACGAAACAAAATTCAGTAATGCGGTCTTCAGTCCGAACGAGAAGATAGAATGCCGTCTGTTTCTTACAGTAGCGGAGTATTCCGACGACAGGATAAAAGGTGAGTTGCAGCTTCAGCTGTCGCGGCCTGTGTACAACAGTACATACACCACGACGCTTTTCAACTTCCGGGATACCAAAGTCGAATTCGGTTACAGGGAGGGAGACCCCTTGATTTACAATGAGAATACAGTAGACAATAACCTCACAGCGATACTCGACTATTATGCCAATCTTTTTCTTGCCATAGATTTCGACAGCTTCTCGCCCAAAGGGGGACAGCCGTTCTATGACCGTGCCCAGAGCATAGTGCAGCAGGCACAGTCCATAGGAGAGGTCGGATGGCGAACTTTTGAAGACACCAAGAACCGTGCGGCAGTTTTGAGCAGTTATACCGACACCAATACATCCGGCATCCGCAATCTTCTTTACGACTATCATCGCCGCGGACTCGACGAGATGGTCACGAGTCCTGACAAAGGTAGGGCGGTTATAACAGAATCGTTGAAAGAACTGAAAGGCATAGCGGACAGTTCGCCTATGTCCGTTGCTTTGTCTCTCTTTCGTGATTCCAAGCTTGACGAGCTGGTAAACATATACTCCAAAGCCCCCGCCAACGAACGCGAGACGGCATATGATATTCTGCAGCCTATTTATCCGACGGAATCCGAGCGTCTGGATAAAATCAAGAAAGGGAGTGAGAACCAGTAGCGTGTTATTATTGTCAAGACATCGTTAAAAACCATCAACAGATATGCTGAGTAAACTGTCAATTAGGAACTATGCGTTGATCGATAGTCTCGAACTTGAGTTCGACTCCGGACTTACGATAATCACGGGAGAAACAGGAGCCGGGAAATCGATAATGCTCGGCGCGCTCTCGATGATCATGGGGGGGCGTGCGGATTCCCGTGTCATTGCCGACGGCGGATCCAAATCTGTTGTGGAGGCATCGTTCGCATTTCCGCCGGCATCTCTTGAACAGTCGTTTGCGGAGAATGATCTTGACTGGAATGCCGAGGAACTGCTTATAAGAAGAGAAATAGCGTCAAACGGGCGATCCCGTGTCTTTATAAATGACGTGCCCGTCACATTGTCGGTGCTTGCATCCATATCCGGCTATCTGATCGACATACATTCCCAGCATGAGAATGCGCGTCTCACAAGCCAGACCGCGCAGCTTGAGATAATTGATTCTGTCTCTGACAACGAAAAGCTCCGGAAACGTTATGCGGAAGCATTCCGGCGTTTTGTGGAGATACGCAACAGGGTTAAGCGTATTCGCCAGGAACAGGATAGGATGCGGGAAAACAGGGAATACCTTCAATTTCAGTATGAAGGTCTCAAGACACTGTCGCCTAAAAGGGGGGAACTCGAGACCATTGAGAAGAGGTTTGAACTTCTCAGCGATGCGGATGAGATAAGAGAGCGTCTGCAGTATTTCCGCAGCCTGTTGGGAGATAGCGACCGTGGCGCTCTTGATTTGCTGAGAACTGCAAAAGCTGAAGCTGACAGGGTTGATTATTCCCTTGTCGGGATAGAGACGGACGAAGATACACCTGCGATACCGGAACGCCTTGAGAATGTGATTGTGGAGCTTCAGGATATGTATGAGACCATAGATGACGCTGTACTTAGGATTGATGCGGATCCTGCTGTGCTTGAGAAGCTCTCGCGCCGGATGAACGAATATTATGACGCAGTGAAGCAGTACAGGGTGAAGACGGCAGACGAGCTTGTTGATATGCTTGAGAAAATAGGCAGTCAGCTTGATGTAATCGAAACCGGAGGAGAAGAGTTGCCCATGCTTGAGAAAGAGGGCAAGAGGGTTGCCTCCGAAGTCAAGGAACTTGCCGTGCGTCTTACCGAATCGCGCGAGGAGGGCGCCCGGCGCTTTTCGCGTGTGGTTACAGAGACCGCACGTCCGTTGGGACTTTCCAATCTTGATTTCAGCGTGAACATAGCAGCCGGAAAAATGGGACCGACAGGTCAGGACCGTGTGGAATTCAGGTGCTCCTTCAATAAGAATCAGGTTGCGGGTCCGATAGCCGGAATGGCGTCCGGCGGCGAGATGTCGCGGCTCATGCTTACAATCAAGCGGGTGCTCGCCGGGAGAATGAATCTCCCCACGATAATATTTGATGAAATCGACACCGGCGTATCGGGAGAGATCGCCGACAAGATGGGAGAGATGATGGTTGATATGAGCAGGGACATGCAGGTTATGGCAATAACTCACCTTCCGCAGGTCGCTGCCAAAGGCGACAGTCATTTCAAAGTGTTCAAGAAAGATGAGGAGACCCGTACGCTCACGCATGTGCGACGTCTTGACGAAGAAGCAAGGGTTCGCGAGATTGCCGCGATGATGTCGGGCAGTGAAGTGGGTGATGNCGCGCTCAACAATGCCCGTGTATTGCTTGGGAGAAAATCGGGTGACAAACAAGAATAAGATATAAATTGAGAAAATGGATAAAAACGATTATATTTTCGGAATAAGAGCTGTCATAGAGGCTATCGAGGCGGGACGCAGCATAGACAAGGTTCTGGTGCGCCGCGATCTTACCGGAGACCTTGCCCGTGAACTCTTTGCCAAAGTAAGGGAATATGACATAGTGATGCAGCGTGTGCCGCAGGAGAAGCTCAACCGCATCACGATGAAGAACCATCAGGGAGCAATAGCGTTGCTTTCGCCGGTGGAATATCAGAGACTCGAACATCTTGTTCCGTTGTTCTATGAAGAGGGGCGCAATCCGCTTGTGGTTGTGCTTGACGGACTTACAGACACCCGCAATTTCGGAGCGATCGGTCGCACGGCGGCATGCGCCGGCGTCGACGCACTCGTCATACCGGAGCGAAACAGCGTCACAGTCACTCCCGATGCTGTCAAGACCTCTGCCGGAGGATTGTTTCATGTGCCGGTATGCAGGGAGAAGGATACACTTTCGGCAGTGAGGTTCCTTAAAGACAGCGGTTATCACATAGTAGGCGCGACGGAGAAGACAGACACTGTCTATACGGCAGCCGATTACAAAGAGCCTGTGGCGATAGTCATGGGAAGTGAAGACACCGGAATTTCGGATTCCGTGCTAAGGGCGTGTGACGAACTCGCGGCAATTCCGATTGTGGGAAAGATAGAATCCCTCAACGTATCGGTAGCTGCAGGAGTGATGATTTACGAGGCACTCAGACAGCGCGGAGCAGGAGTCTGACATATATTATTTTTCACCGCAGGGAGTGTGATGTTTTGCAGATTGGGGATAAAATTGTAAATTTGTCTTGAAAATCATTGCCGCAAAAAAATATATAGGCTATGATTTGAGAGTCACTTATATTCATAAAGAGTTATGATAAACCGTATATTAATAAGAATCAAGGTGATACAGATATTGTATTCATTCTTGCTTGTAGAAAAACAATTCTCATTGGTCACACTTNCCGAGACGCCTACAAAGGAAAAGCGTTTTGCATATTCCTTATATCTCGACACACTCGTGCTGATGCTTAAGGTTGCGGAATCCATAGGCAGGCGCGGCGGTGACAAACCATTGGAAGAAACCCGGTTTATAAAGAGACTGAAAAGTGACGACACAATAAAATCGCAGCTTGCGAGGTATCGCATGGCTCCCTTCCCGTTTGAAGGAATCGTGGAGTCAATAGCAGACAAAGTCAAAGAGTCTGCCGTTTACAAGAATTATCTCAAAGACAGAAAGGAGAATAAGTTCGGGGTTGACAGCACGGTCTGGAACGATATCTACAATCTTGTCATTTCCCGTGACGCAGAAGTTAACCAGATAATCAGCCGTCGCGAGAATTTCACGTTGAAGGCAGTAGACAGAACCGTAGAATTCCTGAACGAGACATTCACTAACTTCATGGCATCGCAGGACGGCGGGTCAGAGGCGATCTCCGCGCTTCATCAGAGCCTTGACAAGGCGCGTGAACTCTACTTCCGTCTTTTGTGGCTTCCGGTGGAACTCACCGACATGCAGGAACGGCGACTCGATGACCGCCGTCATAAACTTCTCGTGACACAGGAAGATCTTAATCCGAATCTGAAGTTTGTAGACAATTCTCTTGTGAAAGCAATCAGNGAGTGCGAGGCTATAAGAAACTTTATCGAGAAGGAAAAGATTTCATGGGAGCGCGAAGATCGCGTGATGATGGATANTCTTCTGAAGTCAATAGTTGACTCTGATATCTATCGCAGTTATATGGATAATCCGGTTGAGACACCGAAAGAAGACTGCGAGCTGTGGCGCAATATCATCCGCCGCATAGTATTCAACAACGAGCATTTTCTTGAGACTCTCGAAGACAAGTCTGTTTTCTGGAATGACGATCTTGACACAATCGGCACATTCGTTCTGAAAAGTTTCCGTAAGTTCGAGGAGGGAGCTTCTGCCGATGCCGTACTTGACAAATACAAGGATGAGGAAGATGCTCGTTTCGGAGATGAACTTGTAAAGGCAGTGCTTAAGAACAAGGATACATACAGAGGATATATAGACGAAGCTGTTGACCGATCGTTGTGGGAGAGTGAACGTCTTGCCTTCATGGATGTTGTGATTATAGAGACCGCGCTTGCGGAGATGTTCAATTTCCCCAAGATACCTCTTAATGTGACTCTGAATGAATACATAGAGATTGCAAAAACCTACAGCTCCGCCAAGAGCGGAGGTTTTGTAAACGGAATTCTCGGAAAGATTATCTCGCATCTTCAGAAAGAGGGCGTATTGCTCAAAAAATAAAAAAAATAAACAAAACAAATAATAAATTAAAAGATGAATCTTAATTCAATTCTTCTCGAAGCGGCCGCAGGTCAGGCCGGCGGTGGCATGAGCGGTATAATCATGATAGTTCTCATGATTGTGATTTTCTACTTCTTCATGATTCGTCCGCAGCAGAAAAAACAGAAAGAGCTCAAAAAGCAGCGCGAGGCGATGCAGAACGGCGACAAGGTTGTGACAGCCGGCGGCATACATGGCAGAGTTAAAGAGATCAGAGAAACCACTGTCATTGTGGAGGCGGCTCCCGGTGTAAGCCTTAAGGTTGACCGCGGTTCAGTCTATCCTCTGGTTGAAGAGCAGCCCAAGAAATAATAATTTTTGCATTGACACCTCGGAATGGGATTCCGGATTGAAGAAGCAAAGGAGAAATGGCGCGGAATGCGGGCCTCTACGGGGTTCCATAATTTCGTGCTCTTTCTTGCTTTTGTGGCTGTCGCCACACTTTTCTGGCTTGTGATGTCGCTCAACGACAGTGTGACCAAGACATTCGAAGTGGCACTGAAGATAGAGAATGTGCCGGATACGGTGACATTCATCAATGAGCCGCCGGAGATGTTTCATGTTACACTGCGTGACAAAGGCACCAATATTCTGCGCAGCGGAGTTCTCGGCAAACCTCACGTAGGGTTTAATTTCAGGGATTTTTCGGAAAATGGCATACTTCACGTAACAAAGACCGACATAAACTCTGCGGTAAAAGGGGCTTTCGGTAATACCGCGCAGATTACGGCAGTGTCGCTTGATTCCCTTTATCTGCATTATACCACAGACAAAGGGCGTCGGGTTCCTGTTGTAGTTGTAGCGGATGTCTCCGCAGCTCCGGGAATGGTCATCAGCGAGTCTCCGAAGCCGTTGCAGCGTTATGCGCTTGTGTATTCCTATTCCGAGGCGATTGACACCATCACCAGAGTGTATACGCAGCCGATAGTGAGACGCAATCTGTCGGAGACCACTGAAGTGGAGGTTCCTCTCAGTCCCATACCTACTGTAAAGATTGTTCCTTCATCGGTAAAGGTGAAGATACCTGTGGAGCCATTGGTGAAGAAAGAATCAGTGGCGACGGTCTCGGCGCTTAATGTTCCCGAAGGAGAGAGCCTTTTGCTTTTCCCGAACCGGGTGCAGGTTGTCTATTATGTTCCGATGAGTCTTTTCAACAGTGATCTTGTTCCTGTCGATGTGACTGTTGATTACAGGGATATATACAAATACTCCGGCGATCGTCTTCCGGTAAGTATCCACAGTTTCGCTGATTATGTGGAGAGTCCGCAGATGTTTACAGATTCAGTCGAATATACGCTCGTAAAACAATAGGTCATGGCTGGAACTCAAGATACGAGGCTTGTAGGTATAACCGGGGGAATAGGTGCCGGCAAAAGTGTGGTTTCCCGCATTCTCCGTCTAAAGGGATATCAGGTTTACGATTGTGACTCGCGGGCAAAAGAACTTATGTCCGGGTCTGAAGAGCTCATTGCCGCACTCAGGGAACGTTTCGGAGAATCCTGTGTCCTGGAGGACGGAAGTCTTGACAGCAGGCTTATATCGGCAAAAGTCTTTTCCGTTGAAGAGGAGCGCGTATGGCTCAACAGTCTTGTGCATGCCGCCGTGAGAAACGATCTGTACACATGGAGGAAGAGCGGAAAAGGCGCATTGTGTTTTGTCGAGTCTGCGATAATCGCCACGTCCGGACTTGACCGGATGTGTGGCAGCATATGGCTTGTGGAGTCGCCGGAACAGCTTCGTATCCGCAGGGCACTCGGTAGAGGTGGAATCACTGAAAAAGATCTCATGCAACGTATCAGGGCGCAGCAGAGCGAGTTCGGCATGTTGCCACCTGATAAAACAAAGCGAATCTCCAATTCCGGGGATTCTTCATTGATTGAGCAGATTGACATTTTACTTGAAGTTGAATCAAAAAATATAAAATGATATGTTAAGAGAAATTTTATCTATTACAGGACGTCCCGGCCTGTTCAGGATTGTTTCGCAAGGGAAAGGCACTCTCANAGTAGAGGAACTTGGCAGCGGCAAACGTTTTCCCGCCCATGCACGCGACAAAGTGGTTTCGCTCGGCGACATAGCCATGTATACGGAATCAGGCGACACACCGCTTGGAGAGATCCTTGACAAGGTATATGCGAAATATGAGGGGAAGAAGATTGATGTCAAGGAATTGCTGGCGTCGAAAGGTCTTCGTCAGGCATTTGAGGCAATAGTCGAGGACTATGACCGCGAACGTGTATACGAGAATGATATCAAGAAACTCTTCACATGGTATAATATTCTCGTGGAAAACGGGTTCACCCGGTTCGCCGAAGAAGAGGAGAAGGAGAAAAATACAGAAGAGTGATAAATGCGGAAAATCAGTTGTGTTAAAAACGCGCAAAAATTTGTGAAAAAGTTTTAGATTGGTTATCTTTGCATTCAAATGATGGTAAGCAGCCATTGTTTAGTGGTTAATCTACATTATCAAAGGTGACCGATGAAATCAACACGACGATTTTCTATATACGGCATTATGATCTCGAAGCATAGCGTTATCGAGTTTTAATGTTTTGTTGAATCTATATAATTGTCTTATTATAATTATTTTATATAACAACAATAACTTAAACTTTACACATTATGAAGAGACTCTTTCTCTTAGGCGTGGCAATCTGCATGTCATGGGTGCTGGCTCTGGCTACCTATGGTGCGGATGTGAACTGCTACGGCCGCGTCATTGATGAGCAGGGTGAACCGCTCATTGGCGCGATGGTGACGGTGCCCGGCACAAGGATCGGTGTTTCCACAGACCTTGACGGCACATTCAGTCTTAAAGCTCCCTCAGGGAAGACGCTTAAGATAACTTATGTTGGTTATTCAGGCTATGAGACCCCTGTGAAAGAAAACATCGGCGACGTTGTGCTGAAGCCGGAAACAAAGATGCTTCAGGACGTGGTTGTGACGCAGTCAAAGGCACGCACACGAGAGACTCCTATCGCGATGTCAGAGATCACAGCAGTCCAGATCGAGGCGAAGCTCGGAAACAAGGAGTTTCCCGAGGTGCTTAAAATGACCCCCGGAGTCTGGGCGACACCGGAGGGCGGCGGTTATGGCGATGCCAAGATCAACATGCGCGGATTCAAGGCTCCTAACGTTGCGGTTCTTGTAAACGGTATTCCGATGAACGATATGGAGTGGGGTGGTATCTACTGGTCCAACTTCGCCGGTCTCGGCGGTGTGACCACGAGCATGCAGACGCAGCGCGGTCTTGGCGCGGCTATCATTTCCTCACCCTCTATCGGCGGCACCATCAACATCACTACCAAGGGTCTTGATGCAAAGAAGGGTGGTTCCGTATGGTACGGGATGGGTAACAACGCTCTCAATGACGTAGGATTCAGCGTGTCTACCGGACTGATGAAGAACGGTTGGGCAATCAGTATTCTCGGAAGCCGCAAATGGGGTGACGGATACATTCAGGGAACCCAGTTCGAGGCATGGAATTATTTCGCAAACGTATCGAAGAAAATCGGCGACAGCCACCAGCTTTCGTTGACAGCTTTCGGTTCTCCTCAGTGGCACAACCAGCGCAATATGGTATACGGCGCGCTTTCAATCGAGAACTGGCAGCAGGCAAAGGAATATATGAACGGCAAAAGCATGTACAGCTACAACCCCCAGTACGGTTTCGACAACGAGGGACGCCAGCGCACGGCTTACCGCAACCAGTATCACAAGCCTATTATCTCACTGAATCATATCTGGCAGATCAATGAGCGTTCATCACTTTCATCCGCGCTTTATGTCTCTCTCGCATCGGGCGGCGGATACGCAGGACAGGGCCGTACATCTGAATATCGCGGTTACTGGCGCGGAGCAGAGAACGGAGCCATAACAACGAGATTCCGCCGTCCTGACGGAACGTTTGACTACGGCGCGATACAGGATCTCAACGCGGCTTCGACTACCGGTTCGGAGATGGCGATGTCACAGTCAATCAACAGCCACGAGTGGTACGGGCTTGTATCTACCTACAAGAACGAGATTATACCCAACAAACTCAATCTCACCGGCGGTATCGATGTGAGATATTACGTGGGACACCACAGAAACGAACTCATCGACCTGTATTCGGGCGAGTATTACATGGATGACACCGACAGAAAGAATGTGAAAGCCGCCAATAACTATCTTGCGGCAGATCCCAACTGGAAATATGAGAAACTCGGTGTAGGAGATGTGGTATACAGCAACTATGACGGTTTCACACATCAGGAAGGTGTGTACGGTCAGGGAGAATACAAGATTCTTGAAGGAGCTGTCACTACATTCCTCGCAGGTTCTCTCAATGTGACAAGCTACAAGAAGAAAGATATGTTCTACTATGACGCCGAGCACGGCACGACTCCATGGCAGTCATTCTTCGGCGGAACGATCAAGGGTGGCGCCAACTGGAATATCGACCGTCACAACAACATATTTGTGAACGGAGGATATATCTCCAAAGCTCCTTTCCTTTCTCGCGGCGTCTTCCTGAATCCCGGGACAAGCAATGCGTTGAATCCGAATCCGAAGAATGAGAAAATCGGATCGTTCGAGCTGGGTTACGGATTCCATTCACCCATCTTCTCCATGACTCTTAACGGTTATTACACCAAGTGGATGGACCGTTGCGACCGTGACACCCAGAAACGCGGACAGTTCAACGGCGGTCCTATGAACGGAGAGTATTTCTCAATGAGTCTTGAGAATGTTTCGGCACAGCATATCGGTCTTGAACTTGACTTCGCTTTCAATCCCACCCGCTGGCTCGAAATCCAGGGTATGTTCTCATGGGGCGACTGGAAATGGCTCAACAACCCGAAAGGTTATTATTATAACGAGCAGGGACAGCCTCTTGCCAGCCTTACTGACGGAACACTCGCATCGGGACCCAACGCTCCCGACCATGCATGGAGTGTTCTGAACCAGAAAAACCATAAGGTCTGCGGATCTGCACAGACAACAGGCGGACTCGGCGTGACATTCAAACCGTTCAAAGGATTTCGCATAGGTGCCGACTGGACATTCAGCGCACGCAACTATTCGGATTATTTTCTTGACGCGTCAAGCAGTCTTGTGC
>NZ_CAJMXD010000029.1:0-15824 GCF_905219685.1 Barnesiella sp. CU968 | reverse complement strand
CTCTTCGACTCGTAAAAACACCTCATAAAATCCTCTCAATGAACCTCACAATTAAATTTAAACAGTTTCTAAGAAACTTAAACAGCTTCCAAACTGTTTGAGATAAAAAATATTCATGGCATACGGGAATTAAAGACTGCTCCCGTATGCCATGAATATTTTTTACATTCACACCAAAGATGATTCTCCTAATCCGGCACTCTGCCAAACATTATGAAAGTCCGGATATAGTATGGCGTATCTATTCTTGAAACTATCACACCCTTCTTTGTTGACGCATGAACAAAACACACATCGTCTATCATTATTCCCACATGAGATATCTTCTCCGGATCATGTCCTGTAGCGAAAAACACAAGATCTCCGGGCTGCACCTCCCCTTTTTCCAAAGGTAAGCAAAACTCTGCCTGCTTTGCAGAGTTTCGAGGCAACTTTTTCCCGGTTACATCCTCATAGACCCTAAGCACCATTCCGGAACAGTCTGTGCCTTTCTTCTTGTCACACTTTGCATATGCATATGGTGTGTCTACCCATGACAATGCCTCCTTTACTATTTGTTTCTGCGATTCCGTAGCATTAATATTCTTAATACTTAAGGACTCTTCGCCATGCACACGATTGCTTTGACTGCCGGCTTTATGCGAAGAATGACAAGATGTGGAAAATATCCCTATTGTGACTGTCGCGAAGCACACTAATAAGACTGTTCTTATATTCATTTAGAAAATCTCAGGTTTTTAAACAAGCTCTTAAACTGTAAGCAGCTATTGGAATCAATCATACATCAATATTCCGTTTATTCCGGACAACAAATTTAATAAGAATTTATGAGAAAACAGCAATCAAGTCAAAGAAGAACTGAAATGGACGCGCCCTTGTATCGCATTACATTGTGCATTTTATCAGTTGCGGATTACAAGCATATAGCCGAAGCCTCGCTGATTGATGATGGATATAGAGGGGTCATAGCGTAATGCCCGGCGTAGTTTGTGGATGTATCCGTGTAGAGAGTTGCGGTTGCTCGGTTCATCGCGCTGCCACACGGCAATCATCAGTTCTGAGGCATCGACAGTCCTGCCGATATTGATTGCCAGACGTTCAAGAATCTTGGCTTCAAAGTGAGACAGCTCTGTCTCTTTGTCGCCAAACGCCAGTGTTTGGGTCGTTACGTTAAACGTGTATAATCCAATTGCAAACTGCATGTCCTCTGTGCGGTTGTCACCATATCTTCGCAGCAGGTCTTTTATCCGCACTATCAGTTCGCGGAGTTCAAAGGGCTTTTTAAGATAGTCGTTGGCTCCGATTTCAAAACCTTGCTCCACATCATCTATTGTGCTTTTTGCGGTGAGGAATAGCAATGGCACTGTCGGCGACAATTTCCTTATCTCCTTCGCCATTGTGAACCCATCCATTTTGGGCATCATGACATCAGCCACTACTATATCGGCACCCTCAGACTTGAATTTCTCAAGCCCTTGAATGCCATCGGCTGCCGTAATAACGTCATAGCCTTGACCTCGCAGAGTGTCAGCAACAATCAGCGTCAGGTCTTCCTCATCTTCTACAAACAATATTTTATTGCTCATTTTTGTTGAATTTAATAGTGAACACTGAGCTTTTTCCTTCCGTACTCTTGACCTCAATGGACCAGCCCATTTTGTCAATGATGCCCTTTACATAATATAGTCCTATGCCATACCCGCGGACATCCTGACGGTTGCCGTGCGGCACACGGTAAAACTTATTGAACAGATAGGGAATGGATTTTGACGGAATACCGATGCCGTTATCTCTGACGGAAAGTTCATTGTTGTCGCCGGATATACTTATCTCAACACTCTCGTCGGAGTATTTGATTGCATTGTCAATCAGGTTGTTCAGTACATTTGCCAAATGCGTCGTATCAGCTTCTACGACTATATTGTCAGCCACGTTCACATTGATGGTTATATCCTTATCGCCTCTCATACGCTGGGCGGCGGCAATTTCTTCTACAAATTCGCGTAACTGTATATCTTCAGGTCTGAGTTTCATAGTTTTTCGACGTTCCATACTCATTGCAAGGATATTCTCTACAAGTTCGCCAAGTCGTTTCAGCTGCTTGTTTGCAATCGTCAGATACTTTGTCTTTTTGTCGGGGTCATTGGATGTGTCGTAATTGAGCAGAGCATCGTTGGCTGAATATGCTATGGCAATAGGCGTTTTCAACTCATGGGTCATATTGCTGACAAAATCATCTTTCATCTCCTCGATGGTGCGCAACCTCGACACTGTACGGAACAGGTACCAAAAAGCAAGAGAAAAGGCAATCATAAGAAGGAATACCGTAATAATGATTCCAAACATCTGCGAAAGTATATGGCGGGTCAGTGGAGTCATATATGCCTTGTAATATATACCCTCGTCAGAATTGATATTGAAGCTGAATGAATCTAATCCTAATTCTCCGTTTAATTTTGGATTGCCGCATATCACGGAATCGTTGCTGTTGACAACTTCCACACATAAAAATTCCGGATAGATGAACCTGTTGGAAAGTTGATTATATAAGACGCTATCCATAACCGCCATATCGTAAGGGATATATTTATCCATTATAGCGTGAAATTGTCGGCTCATAGCATCAACCATCTGATTGGAATAGGACGAGTTTTCAGATAACATCGCACGCTCTTCAATAACAGTTCCGTCAGCTTCAGTCCGGACTGATATGAGTTGACCGTTTTCATCTTTATATGTTGATGCTTCTGCTTTTCTGGGGGCATTATACTCTTCAATGTCTTCCTGCATTTGTACATTTGATGCCAATGCCTGCGCCCTCCCTGCCCGATACATTAGGTCGTCAATATCTGCATCGGCCAAAGCAGTCATCACATCGCGTTCGACATTACTTCTTATAGAATTATACAGACTTACGAGATAATAGACATTGCAAGTAAAAATCGCGGCAATGACAACGATAAATGTGGTTGATATGGTCTTAAAGCGTTTCATAACGCAAATTTACTAATAATCCGTCATACAATCGGCTCGACCTAATCCTATTTAAGACTAAATAAGGGAGCATTTAAGACTAAATAAGGTTGAGAATTATCTGCCAAAGACCATATGCCTGTAATTTTGCATCAAACAAAAACTAAACAGCTATGAGGAAATGCATATTATTCGCTTCATTCATTACGTTCATATCGGCTGTGGCTCAGACGGAAGCAACTGATACAATTCCTACCAGACAGCTCGATGAAGTTGTTGTAAAGGGAGAGAAACCACAAGTCAAAGGTAAGGACGGAATTATGGTAGTCGACCTCCCCGGAATAGTCAAGGACAAACCGGTTAACAATATTCTTGAAGCCCTTGGCTATATGCCCGGCGTCACGAACAATAACGGCATGATCTGGCTCGCCGGAGCCTCAAATGTCACTATTATTCTCAATGGTGAGCTGACTAATATGCCGCTCCAGAACCTTTATCAACTTCTCTACACCACTCCGGTTGACCGACTGAAGAACGTGGAGATTATGTATTCCGCTCCAGCCAAGTATCATGTCAACGGTGCGGTAATCAACGTGGTTCTGAAAACTCCTACGCCTCTCGACGGCTTGCAAGGACAGGTCAGAGCCGGATACAATCAGGCTCACTATGGTTCGTATGGCGGTGTACTTGCAGCCACTTACGCTATAAAGGACTGGACTTTTGACCTCAACTATGGACTAACGCGCAGTAAATCGTGGAGCCACGAGGAAACATGGTCGAATCATCTTTATAGCGGCAAACGAACTATGATTGAGGATGATATGCGCCGTATCGGTCAGAACTGGAGCAATACAATATTTGCTTCTGCTTCATGGAAAACGCTCAAACTCACTTATAACGGTCAGATAATTTCCGATTCCAAGAGCTGGGGACTCTCATCGGGGACGTTGGGTAACTACACAAATGCCTACAATATGCTGTCGCCTGTCGGTTATCATAATATAGCCCTGCGTTACACAGCTCCTTTCGGTACGACTGTCGGCGGTGACTATACCCGCTATTCCGAGAACCGTTCTCAGTCATTGTTTAAGGACACAGACTATATTCTTGGCTCTGAAAATCGTCAGGCGATAGACCGCTGGCATGTGTATGTAGACCAAGAGCATCAGCTCGGTAAGTGGCAGCTTAACTATGGTGCGGAATATCAGCATTCAAAAGACCACAGTTCGCAACATTATGCATTGTCCGACAATCCTGATTTCGATGATATTCTCAACGAAGATGTGGCAAGTCTTTATGTAGGCACACAACGATCATTTGACTGGGGGCTGTCATTCAATCTATCTGCAAAAGGAGAATATTATCACAATAAATATCAGCACAACTGGAATTTTATTCCTCAGTTCGGGGCGACTTACTACAAAACACCCAAAAGCATATTTCAACTGAACTTCAACACCCAACGCATATATCCCTCATATTGGGAACTACATGGCGGCACGAGCCATATAAACAACTACTCGACAGTAGTAGGTAATCCTGCCTTACAACCATATATCCAATATGATGCGCAGTTTAACTATATTCTGAGACATAAATATGTGGCAACGCTCTATTTTCAGTATGGCGATAAAACCACTGTGCAATTGCCATATCAATCGCCCGATGCTCAGAATCTGATATATCAGACCATCAACATGAACTATGAGCGTGTGGTTGGGCTAAATCTCTATGCACCTTTCGGCGTCAGCTATATATGGAATGCCACAGCCACAGCCAACGTAATGAACAGAAGGGCTAAGGCAGACCACTTCCATGACATCAGCTTTGACAATAGCAAATGGATTTTTTACGGCTCGCTTAACAACTCCTTCAAGTTCAGTCAGAACAGTCCTATTTCTGTGTCAGTGGATTTTAGCTACATCTCGCCTTCATTGCAGGGAATAGCCGACATGTCAGGAATATGGAGGATTGATGCAGGTGTCAAATGGCAGTTTGGAAAGAAACGCTGCTGTGAACTGGATCTGAAAGCAGACGATATATTCAACAAATGGTCGCCTACGATGACTATAAACCACGGCAGTCAGGACTATCGGATGAAAGTCCGTGATATGTCCCACAATCTCAAACTGACATTCATCTGGCGATTCAACGGCTTCAAACCCAAAGAAACAAACATTGACACATCGCGTTTTGGCACAGGAAAATAGACAAAGACTGGCAACCCCGAAGATTAATGCCGAGATTGCCTGTCTTACTAATGAATGGATTACTTCTCCGTTGGGTTGAAATAGAGGAAAGTTTCTTCTATGTGCCTGGATTTTTCGAGCTGACGGTTACGGTTCTTTATTGTGTCCAATACTCCTAATGGAGTCAAGGGATTCCTGCCAAAACCACTTAGATGGGTGGTCGAGAGGACTTTCGCATGGCTTGATTCATGCCACAGACTCGCCAGAAATTATGAAACAACCAATGAATCAGCTGAAGAAATGATTGATTTCGCCGCTATAAAATTTTTAATCACTAAAATATAGACAATCTCTTAGAAACCGGGATTGTATTACCTGCATATCAATCAATTGCATTTTATTTTACAATTTTTTTTAATTTTTTTGTGATATTCGATGCAAGATTTTTAATACTTCGTGATTTATTATAATGAACACTAACATTAAAATACAAATTATGAAGTTTAAATTTATGTATCTTATAGGGCTTGCTGTTGCAGCCATGCCTCTATTACAGTCTTGTTCGTCTGATGATGATCCGTTGCAGAACAGCTACACGGCTGTGGTAACGGTGGTGCCAATGTCTGACAATGGTTTTGAACTCAATCTTACAAATACGGAGAAACTGATCCCCTCAAACCTAAAGACCTCCCCTTTCAAAAACAAAGAGGTACGCGCACTCGTGAATTTCAGATATGATGACGAAACCGAAAAATCCACCTCTCGCAACGTGACCATCAACTGGATAGACAGCATCCGCACAAAAATGCCTGTAGTAAGCGCCGGAGAAAACAACGACGAGAAGTTTGGTAATGACCCTATCGAAATAGTTAAGGATTGGGTAACCATTGCCGAAGACGGCTATCTGACCTTAAGGATAAGGACAAAATGGGGGACTCCTTCTGCTAAACATGAAGTAAACCTTGTCAGCAACGTTAATCCTGAGAATCCTTATGAGTTTGAACTTCGTCACAACGCTAACGGAGACACATACGGTGAATTAGGCGACGCATTGATCGCATTCAATCTTAACGGATTGCCGAAACCGGAAGAATCTCCAATCAAGATAAAAATAAACTGGACATCATTCAGCGGCTCAAAGAGCACTGAATTTGACCTTACATTGCGTGAAGACAAATCAGATGCAAATTACACAGGAATTACTTATTCAAACAGGGTTCAATAGTTTTCATCTCTTAGAAAAACACTTACTAAACCTCATCGACCGCTAACTATAGAGTATGCCTGAGTTCAGGCATACTCTATTATCACAAACACATGAGAACATGTAGCGAGGACATACGCGAAGATAAATTAGCAGAGATGGCACGGCAGGATAATCCTGTCGCCATGAAAACCCTATATAATCGCTATGTAAGGTATCTTACAGCAATATGTTCACGCTATATCGATAATGAAGATGACGTAAGGGACGTGCTTCAGGATGCATTCTTGAAAATATTCTCATCCATTGATAAATTCACATATCTCGGAGAGGGTTCTCTAAAAAGCTGGCTTGCAAAAGTTACGGTAAATGAAACCCTAAGGTTTATTAAACGTAACGGACGATTAGATTTTGTATCACTCGAAAAGGAAAACATTGATATTGAAGACGATGAACCGGAATTAGACAACATTCCGATATCCGAGATACACAACATGATCCGTGAACTCAAACCCGGCTACCGCACAATCTTCAACCTATATGTTTTCGAAGAAAAAAGTCACAAAGAAATCGCATCAATCCTGAACATAAAAGAGAGCACATCTGCATCACAATTACACCGAGCCAAAGCGATATTGGCAGATAAAATCCGAAAGTATCAAACATTAACCCCATATGCACGATGAAAGACAATTGGCTTAAAGATTTACAAGGAAAGCTTGCCGATTATGAACGGGAAGCCCCTGACATGCTGTGGGAGAACATTGAAAAACAACTTCAATCACCCCGCCATAAACGTAACGCACACGTATGGACATGGAAAAAATATGTGGCAGCTGCCATTCTTTTACTTCTCATATGCTCCTCATATTTTTTAATAAGTCAAACGGATATTGACATGTCGGTAGACAACCACCTTGCCAACATTGGCACATCCAACATTGACATTAAAGAGCATTCCAAACCTGTTGCCACACATGAGGAAAGCAACGGAGTTGTTATGGAACAACATAATCAACCACGTTATAAGAACCACGCCATAACGGATAAAACTATTGCGGGAGTTAGCCACATTGCAGAAAATGCTGACACCATTTCGGAAGTTAGCGACCAAACCGACTCCCCTACCACCCCAACTGAAATAGAATCAACGGAAAAGAAAGATATTCCTCAAAAAAGGACAACATATAGAAGCGATATGAACGTATATAATCATATCGCCCAAAGCAATATGCATAATAATGAAAAGAGTCGTTTCTCAATGGGAATATACACATCCGGCTCACCGGATCATTCATCAGCCATGACGTCTCAAACAGCAATGGCAAGCAGTCTTGGTGCAGACAATGCCAATTGGGAAGACGACCCGAAACTCGGTATAATGCTCTTTAATAAAGGAAAAGCTACCAAACACAATGTCAAGCATCACCTTCCTGTAAGGACGGGGATATCATTTGCCTACAAGCTAAACGATCGCCTGAGCATCGAAAGCGGACTCACATACACCAACCTTACTTCCGACTTTAAGGAAGGCACCGACAATAATTATATAAACAACAGGCAAAGTTTGCATTACATAGGGATTCCGGTTAGCGTAAGATACAATATCTTTTCCTGGAAACTGATTGACATATATGGTGCCGCAGGAGTCCATGCCGAACAATGCGTCAAAGGGCAACAAAAAACCGACTACATCATCGAACAAAAAACCGATGTGTCGGAAACTTATAGCATTGACGAAAAACCATTCCAGTTTTCCGTCAATGCCTCAGCCGGCGTTCAGTTAAACGCAACATCATTAATAGGAATATACGCAGAACCTGGCGTAAGTTACCATTTCAAAGACAATTCAACATTGCAGACAATATATAGCGACAAACCTTTTAATTTCAACTTGAACATAGGCATACGCTTCACATTCGGTAAATAATTTTATCCTCCGCACTTCGTGTTTAGACGCTGTTAAAAAATAAATCCGTTTTTCTCGCTTAATGTAAATATAATATAGTATATTCGAACCCGGAAACATCGAAGTTGTTTAAACAGCTTCTTAAATCAAGAAACCATCATGATAACAAACCGGGAAGAAGTCCTCGCGAACGCCTTGCGGGTTTTCGCAAAAATGAATTACGAGAAAGCGAGTCTAACTGAAATTGCCAAAGCTTGCGGACTATCCAAAGCCGGACTGATATATTACTATCCCTTTAAATTAGATTTATTCATAGCAGTAATAGACAAATATGTATTCAGCATGCACTCAACAGCCAATAAATTCAGATTTACATACACATCCCTATCTGAATTTATTGACAAATATGTTGAAGGAATAAAACGGACCATGCATATACTCATATCGGTTTTAAAAGACGACGACAGGCAACCCGGATGCAGTCCTAATTTCTATTATTATAATCTGCTAATGCAGGTGCGCCAATATTATCCGGATGTCGAAAAAAAGATAGAATCACTATTTAATCAGGATTATACCGTCTGGGAATCAGCGATCCAATTGGCAAAAGACAGTGGTGAGATACGTCATGACCTAAACACTAAAGATTCAGCATTCCTATTCAGGCAAGCACTCTTCGGCCTCGCATATGAGCAATCCTTTTTATCAGGTCTTGACACAAAAATGTTAGTTCAAAAATTCAGGTTCATATATTCCTTATTAAAAAGTTGATTTTTAATAACTTATCCTTATTTGCATTATAATTTTATGGCTTACAATATCTATTATCCAGAATAAAACCAGCCACTCGGTTTGTTTTATTGTTTTTTTTCGTTAATTTTGCAGCAAACAAGTTAACAGGTGCTTAATTACACAATAGTTTTAATTCTCACTAACATTCTTTAAACAACATGAAAAAGACGTTGATCAAAACTCTCTTGGCAGCTCCATTACTCGCATTGTCAGCAACTTCGTGCAATATGATG
This sequence comes from Barnesiella sp. CU968, assembly GCF_905219685.1. Classification (NCBI taxonomy): domain Bacteria; kingdom Pseudomonadati; phylum Bacteroidota; class Bacteroidia; order Bacteroidales; family Barnesiellaceae; genus Barnesiella; species Barnesiella sp. CU968. The sequence goes on along the minus strand of NZ_CAJMXD010000029.1, from coordinate 6,524 downwards.
AATCCGGGGCCCTTACCTGAAGACATAGTAGGAGACACTCCCGGCGAACTCCAATCAAAAATCGGAGATCTTCTTGACCAAGCAGGCACAGACTCCACCAGAGTTGAATTTGCAGAGATCACATCCACATTCCTTTACAAACCCGGTGACAACACAGCGCACGTTAGCATCCAGATCATTTCTCCTGATGATAAAAACCAGATGGAGCAGTATGACTGGAATGACATGAAAGACCGGAGAAATATGTATGAAAAATATGACCTTACGGTATCCACCATGGTCAGCAGCGATGTTGTTGATTCATATGAAGGTTATAAAGACATGCTTTTCACTTATAATGACATCAAGACATATCTTAACAACCTGCCCGGATATTGCAAGGAAGCACTCGAGGCATCCGGCTACAAGGACAAAGGTTATATAGACAACTTCACGATTTCGCACGACAGGGCTATCATCAGTGTCAAGCATAAAGACGGAGGCTTTTCCAAGACTTATGAAATATCGCAAGACGGCAAAGGAATAGTGATACCGGAATAAACAGACTACTCAACTATCGAAACATTAACTTATAAATCAAGGAGACGTGTCAGAACCGATCGGTTCTGACACGTCTCCTTGATTTATATATCCATTTCGGATACTTAAGTATAAACTTGCTTATTATATCTTCTTAATAGAGAAGACACGACTGTTAAGTCGGTTGAGCGTGAAGAGCGGAATACCTACCTGCATGAGGTATTCGCCGGAATATTCACCAATCTTGCTGTCATTGCCGTCTGTGCGGTCAATCTCAGTCACGGAATAACGTGCCGACGGGTTAAGTCCGTTCAATTTAACAGTCGACTCTGATTTAGCGATCTGCTGCTTGTAACGCGGATAAATATCGAATGTGAAAAGCACCGCGTCTCCATCGTTCTTGCCAACATACATTGTTGCGGCATGCTCTCCTTCATAGGGCGACACAAGTCGGTACTGGTCACCTTCGAGGATCACCGGTTTTAGCGAATTATAATTCTTGATCGCACGTTTGCAATATGCAACCTCGTCTTTCGACATATCGTCAAGCTTAAGGTCAAAACCGAGTTTACCCATCATAGCCACGTTCGTGCGGAATTTAACGGGAGTTGAGCGATTCCATGTGGTAACGTGCGCACAAAGTGTCTTGGCAGGGAAAATCTGAGAGAAACCCCATTGTATGTAGAGACGTTCTATCGGATCAGNATTGTCACTGGGCCAGAACTCAGTGAAATACTTCAACCCTTCATAATCGGAGCGTCCGCCACCGCCAGAGCACATCATCATAAGCAGATCGGGATATTTAGCTTGTATCCTGTCCAATACATTGTAAAGTCCCTTTACATAATCAACATACAGATGATCCTGATCCATTTTCTCATAATTGGAATAGATATTCGTGATCGGAGAATTGCAGTCCCATTTAAAGAATGCTATGTCCGGATACTTGGTCTTAAGACCATCAACGATATCAAACACATAATCCTGCACTTTAGGGTTACTTAAATCGAGAACCAACTGATTCCTGAAATAATATTCGTCACGATTAGGGAGCGTTATAACCCAGTCTTTATGCTTCTCATAAAGTTCACTTTTGGGATTTACCATCTCAGGCTCTATCCACAAACCGAATTTCACACCATTCTTTTTAGCCGCGTCAGTAAGTGCACCAATGCCGTTAGGAAGCTTATTCTTGGTCTCATCCCAGTCTCCGAGTCCCTGAGTGTCACTATGTCGCGGATACTTGTTACCGAACCAGCCGTCATCAAGAAGGAACATATCCACACCAAGTTCCTTTGCCTCTCCAACAAGGTTCACGAGCTTATTTTCGTCAAAATCAAAATATGTAGCCTCCCAGTTATTCAGCAATGTCATCCTGGTGTCATTACCCTTATAGAGTTGGTGATCCCTCGCCCAATCATGGAAATTGCGACTCGCCTTGCCCTGTCCTTCATCGGAAAGAGTGAAAATAAATTCCGGAGTTGAGAACGTCTCCCCTTTCTTAAGGATACGGCTCGAAGCATATGGATTGATACCGGATATTACACGGAGTTCACCCTTATGGTCAACCTCAAACGTAAAACGGAAATTACCTGTCCACCCCAAGGTTCCGACAAGCAAGTCTCCGGAATTTTCCTTAGCGGGAGAATCTATACCGAGTTGGAAGAAAGGTGAACAAAACATATTTGCACGCGCACCGAGTTTGGTGTCAAGCTGTTTGCGTCCATACTCAAGCTTTGTCTCAGACATATTCGCTTCAGAAGCCCAGTCTCCGTTAAACTGCGTGAGGTAATAATCGCCATTATCGAAATGAAGCATTGAAGACGCAAATTTCTCAAGCTTTATAGGTTTCTTTTCTCCATTGGTGATTGTAGTGTATGTCTTTATGATATCATGTTCCGGATATACGATGAAATATACATCCACATTGTCGGAATATTCCTTGTCGGAAAGGGAAATGACTGTCTGTTTAGCACCATCCGCAAGAGTCGCAGTCTTATGCCCGGTGTAAGTTAGCAATGTCGATGGATTCCCATCGGCATGCACTATATGAAGAGCCGGTTCATAGTAATCTTCCATCCCGCTTGTGATGTATATCTCCTGACCGTTAGGCATAGAAGCATAATCGGATGCATTTTTCAGTTTCTTTCCGAAATATTTCTGATACACACGCCCGTTGTCGGCTACATTATAAACCAAAGCGTTGTTATCCGTGCTGATTACGATATCTTCAGCATTGGCAGTAACCGCCACAAAAGGTAATAAAAATGCTAATTGTTTGAGTTTCATGAGTTATTTAGTGTATTGTTATTTATCAGTTGCGAAAGGTGCCACGGGAATACCATGACGGCTGTAAAGGTTGCCATTGGGAAAATCAGCCCAATCATAGCGTACGCAAACCGGTTTCTTCACCAAAGGTGAATACAATTCAAGGGTGCGACTGTCTGCCATTCGGGCAACAGCCTGATCGAAATCACCATCGGCATCACCGATAATGAAACCGAGAATGGCAACGGAAGTCGCAGTCAGGTCATCATCGAATTTAAGAACAATCTTGTTGCCCATCTTCTGCATGGAGATGCATTGCGGAGCCTTATAGTTTGTATCAAATCCATAATCGCGACCTAACGCAGTCAATGCAAGCCTATGTGCCACGGTCTGTTTGTCACGGGGATGTATATCCCCCGGATTACCGAGGTCGATAGCACTCACCATCGCCGTGTTGGGAAGCTGCAACGCCTTGCTTTGGGCATTGCGTAAAGCTGCCCATTCCGAATCCGGCTGCACGGAGTGCGGTGCAAGCCATCCGGCAAGTTGAACGAAATAGAACGGAAACTCCGAATCCCAAGTGTCTCTCCAATTATTAATCAACGATTTGAACAAAGTTTCATACTGTTCTGCCCTACCTACATTTGCACACCCTTGATACCATAGAACCCCCTTTATAGGCAAGTTACGCAATGGATGAATCATAGCGTTATACAGCACCGTAGGATAACTTGAGCCTTCTATAGAAGCCGGTTTCTTAGGCAGACTTGAAAAATCCACTCCATTGAGATAAGTCACGTCTTCATCATCTATGGCACCAAGCTTGAGAGTCATAGGCTTGCCTGCATCTTCTGCCGGGACATCAATCTCCTTCTGGACCCACACTATCCCGTCGAAACCATTGCCAAATCCGATCCTCTCAAAATAATCGGCAGGAAGAACATTGCCTGTCAGTTTATCTCCGGGACGGATCTCTTCTCCCCCCTTCTGGGCAAGTTTCATCCATACCCCCATCTCCTTCTCATAATTCTCCCTGAGACGCGAAGTATCAAACCCGCAACTCTCCATCGCGGAGAGTTCTCCCTCAAAACCGGGAACTCCTTTGAGAAAGCCATACGATGTCCACGCCTCGGCAGGAGTGCCACCCCATGTGGCATCAATAACCCCTACGGGCACCTTCAGGCTATCACGGAGTTCCTTGGCATAAAGATAAGCGATAGCGGAAAAATCCATAGTGTTTGGCGCCGCTTCTACCCATCCCCCCATATTAGTCTCGATATCATCCTGAGGGGAAAACGCAACTCTTTTTTTAACCTGTAACAATCTTATGTCGGGATTACGCGCCGTGGAAACAACATGGTCGGCATCCATCACGGATGTCCACCCATCCACCGGAAATTCCATATTTGACTGACCGGAACACAACCAAAGCTCTCCGGAAAGCACATTCCCGACTTTTACCTTACTATCTTTATCTGCAATTATAATCGAATACGGTCCTCCCGCATCGGGAGTATCAAGTGAAATATCAAATTTCCCTTCGCTGTCAGCCTTGACCTCACGTGAACGGCTATCCCAACCGGCAATAACATTCACTTTAGAACCGGAAGAAGCATGACCTGTGATTTTCATCACGCTATTGCGCTGCACGACCATATTGTCAGTAATATAATTCGGCAGCACCACCTTTGCCTGAGCAACAACAAAAGCTGTGGAAATAAGTAATAATAAAATAAGTTTATCCATGGTCACTGTTATTTTATTGCAAATTTACATATTATGAGACAATAAAAAACTGAAAAATCGCTTCAAATATTACAACAAACACACATTTTAACTCTATTTATAGTGCATTTATCCCTCAAAATCTATCATTTGAATTATTTCTTACACTTTTTGGAGAATTACTGACAAAAGCTCCAAATACATTAAAGAATTTTGTAACATCAAAAATTGATATATTGCGTAGACGGCAAAGGTTTTTAAGATAAGGCGTGCATGCGACCTCCTTGACAATTCCAACTTGAAACTGAACCAGATATGTTTCAAAGTAGGAATCCCCGATCCTTATTATTTCTCACGGCTCTTTTCAAAGCTTATGGGAATGAGCCCCCGCAATTTCCGGGGGCGAACCCGCACCTAACCTTAGACATTGTTTTGAGCCAGATCCCTCCTCTTTTCCTGGCATTGCTTCTCGAATGCTTTCGGAGTGATGTCAAACTGCTTGAAGAAAAGCTTGCTGAAATATGAAGGTGAAGAGATGCCGATCATTTCGCATATCTCCCCGATGCGGTAACGTCCGTCCTGGATCAGTTCAGCAGCCTTCTTAAGCTTGACCAAACGTATCAGCTCACTTGGCGACATATTGAAAATTGCCTTGATTTTCCTCAGTAAGTTCGAACGACTCATGGCAAGTATGTCACAAAGGCTTTCCACATTAAAATCCTCTTCCTGAAGATGCTCCGTGATAGCATCCATACATTTCTTGACAAACTCCTCATCTGCCTTGTTTGTCTGGATGCTGTCTACATTGAAAAATGGTTTCTTTGAGAAAGATTCCCTCTCCCTGCGTCGGTTTTCAAGCAACGACTTTACTGTCTGTGTAAGATATTTTATAGAAAACGGTTTGTCGATATATGCCTCTGCACCCATCTGAAGTCCGCGGACCTTGCTGTCAAGGTCATTTTTCGCGGTTATGAACACAATCGGTATTGACGAGAGATCCGGATCTTCTTTCACTCTCCTGCAAAGCTCCATTCCGTCCATCTCCGGCATCATTATGTCCGTAACCACGAGATCCACCCTTGACTTTTTAAGTTTATCCAAGGCAACGACCCCATTGCTCGCAGTGTCAATAATGAAATTTTTCGATAACTGGTCTCTGAGAAGGTGACGTATAGACTCGTTGTCTTCCACAACCAATACATGGTAGCCGCTGCTGCGAAGCTTGGTCTGATTGGATTCCTCATCAAGCACATAATTGTCTTTATCCGCATCTGCCACTGAAATATCTTCTTTCTCGGCATTACCCACAGGGAAAGTGAAAGTAAACGTATTCAGCAAGCTGTCATCATTATCCAACACAAGGTTGCCACCAAGCACGGCGGCAAGCTGACGGGCGAGTGGCAAACCGATACCGACACCGTTTTTTTTCTCAGCATTACCTTCACTCTGATAAAACGGCTCAAAAATCAAATTTCTCTCCTTTTCCGTTATCTTCGTCCCATCGCTTGAGACGCTAACGGCAACAATCCCTTCAGATTCTTTTAATACAACCCTTATATTTTTCGAGGCATATTTCAGAGCATTATTGAAAAGGTTGCTGAGTATCTTGGTTACCGCCTCTTTATCTGAAAAAACCATTAACTTTTCATTTGAGACATCAACTTCAAGATCCTTACCATTGAGATCCATAGCCGGACCGAAACGCTCCGCCGTCTCACTCACCAAGGCAGACATGTCAAAAAACTCTTTTTTGGTAATAAGCATATGCGAATCAAGTTTCCCGAAATCAAGGAGTTCGCGGCTGAGGTGAAGCAGTCGCCGGGTATTCTGCCTCATTACTTTAAGATAGTCAGAAGTCTTGGGGTCATCAATACCGTTTTCCTCAATTGCCTCCAGAGGGATGTCTATCAAAGAAAGTGGTGTGCGTATTTCATGGGCAATAGTCGTGAAAAACTCAACCTTGTCGCGATATAATTCACGCTCCTTTTCTGCAGCATATGCCTGCTCCCTTT
>NZ_CAJMXD010000028.1:0-15859 GCF_905219685.1 Barnesiella sp. CU968 | reverse complement strand
CTAGGGTAGTGCTGTTTTCTAATTTCTCTTCAATAGTTATTTCTTTGCCTATTTCGTTTCCTTTAAAATCCAGTATCATTGAAGAACCGTCATAGCTGAATCCCTTGTTGTCCGTCCCTTTGCAGTTGACTGCGCATACATATGCTTCGTTTTCAATAGCTCGTGCAGGGAGGAGTTTATTCCATGCCGTAATCCTTACTTCTGGCCAATTGGCTACTGCTATAAGTATATCATATTCATTGCTGACGTTTCTGTTCCATACAGGGAAACGAATGTCATAGCATGTCACCATTGTGATGTTCCATCCGCGAAATCTGATCTTAAGGCGTTTGTTTCCACAAGAAAAAATCTTGTCTTCACCTGCCATTGTAAAAAGATGGCGTTTATCTGCAAATGTCATGTCTCCGTTTGGCTCAATGAAGAAGGCTCTATTGTAGAGCTTTTGTTGATCAATGTATATGCAACTGCCGGCAATTGCGAGATTGTGTCTGTTTGACAGTGTTTTAAGCTGTTCAAATGTTTCATCCTGCTTCTCACTTATCATGTCAACTATGGTTTCCTTGTCTTTGCCGATTGGGAAGCCTGTTGAAAATGTTTCGGGTAATATCAGTAAATCCGTCTGTGGATGTACGTGTTCGAGTGTTCTTTTAAGATCAGCCAGATTATAATCTATGTTGTCCCACACTATTTTCATGGGATAAAGGCAGACATTAAGATCTTTTGTAATCATGTTTTAAGGTGTAGTTTTATTGTCTGTATCCGTTATAGGACAAAGAATAGTCCTCAGATTGTGAATTTCTCAGGATATCTGGCAGCATTTGCGGAATTCGTGTAGAATTTCTTAACATATTTCATATCTTTTTCTATATCGCTGCTCGGATAAAACTCTTCGTTTATTCTTATTTCTTTTTTTGCATAATCAATTATTCCGAGTTGTATCGGTACTTGAGCTTCATATGATATGTATAAGAATCCTGTCCGCCATTTCTCTTTTCGGCTTCTGGTTCCCTCCGGTGTCACAGCAAGGTTCACATACTTCGACTTTCTGAATAGGTCAACAATCTTTTCAGTGAGACTCGAACCGTTTTTTTTAGCTGGAACGGGTATGCCGCCAAATGCTCTTAATATATATTTAAGAGGGAAGAAAAACCAAAACTCTTTCATAAGAAAATTGGCTTTTCTTCCCAATGACCGGTATGCAGCGAGACCAAGAATAAAATCCCAGTTTGACGTGTGGGGTGCGACACAGATAACACATTTATCTCGTCGAGGAGCGGTAACGGACACTTTCCATCCGCTCCATTTCAATAGTCTGCCCCATATGTTCATGCGTAAATTATGTTATTTTGCAACAGCTTCTTTATTAGCTTTTTTTACATTTTCTGGAATCGCTTTGTTGAAAGAAGTAACGGCTTGATTGATTTCTTCTCCGAATTCCATGTGAATCTTGGTAAAGAGAGCCTTGAAGAAACTATTCTTTGCTTTTGTATATTCGGTGTTATCCGCAAACGCCTTAACACCCTTGTCAAAGAATACGTTTGAATTGTTTTTGGCTTTGACAACCGCGCCAAGTACCTTCTCGATTGAAGAGGCAATTGCATTTTTGTCAGCACCTTCGATATTGTAATATGCAACCATCATCTCATTGCATATTGCACCGCCGATTGCATCGATTGATTTTTTGAAATCTCTTTTGTTTGCCATAATATTTCGGGTTTATTTTATTATTTGCAATGCTGCATGCAGTTTATGACATGTCATGTGCATGGCAGATATTGCATTCGATTACAAATATAACACTTTTGATTGGATTATTATTGCTTTTAAAGATAATTTGATCAGTTTCCTGAATAGAGCGTAATATTTGTGAAGTGCTTGTTTAAAAATAAAAAGAGAGCCGCCCAAGTTTCACATTTATTTTTAACAAGTTCTGGATCATGTGACAATATACCACCGTTCCACCGTTCATTGAGATTTTTGTGAGCTTGTGGCAAGTTTGGTTTGGATATTCGAAATATATTGTTTATCTTTGCCGAATCCATAACGGGGCGCAGCATATTATGATGAAACGATAGATTCCCAATTTTACGTCCTTGAATCTGTAACTTATTGAGCATGTGTCCTTATTACGGTGTTAATCCAATATCTGACTAACTAAACGAAGCTACAATGATTGATTTTAATGCACGTATCAAAGATGCGCTTGCTCTTGCGAGCGATACAAAGGTTTTTCAATTTGGTGAAGATATTCTAAAGCATGCTCCTGATTTATTTCTGGAGAATTTTCCCGGCAAGAAGGCATTGATTGTCGCTGACGGAAACACATGGGTGGCAGCTGGCGAAAAAGTATGGAGTTATTTCAAGGGAGCCGGTATAGAATGTCGCAAACACTTGTTCGGGATGGAGGAGTTTCACGCCGATTCCAGATATTCAGACGAGATTGGCGCCGAACTTGATGAATTCCCGTCTATCCCTGTTGCAGTTGGTTCGGGTGTTATCAATGATTTGTGTAAACTTGCTGCTTTTCGTCACAACGTGCCTTATATGGTTGTGGCTACTGCAGCTTCTGTTGATGGCTATTCTTCATCGGGTGCCTCCATAACTGTCGATGGCGCGAAAATGACTATTGAATGCAAAGCACCCAAGGTGATACTTGCAGATACCAACGTATTGGCATCCGCGCCCAAAGAAATGACAGCCGCCGGTTATGCCGATCTCGCGGCAAAGATCCCGGCAGGTGGAGAGTGGATGATTGCAGATTTATTCGGTACGGAACCAATTGTTCCGGAAGCATGGAAAATACTATATGAAATTTTACCTGAAATGATAGCTGATCCGGAAGGTATCGCCGCCGGCAATCCTGAATCAGTGGGAATACTTTTTGCCGGTCTGACTCTGAGTGGCATCGCGATGCAGGTAGCACATTCAAGCCGTCCGGCTTCGTGTGCCGAACATCTTTACAGCCATTGGCTTGACATGACGGGGCATACCTTCAATGGAAAATTGCAGTCACATGGTTTCCAGGTAGGAGTAGGAACTCTGACTACCTGTGCTTTTTTTGACGAACTGCTGAAAATGGATTTGTCTGAGATTGATGTAGAGGCATGTGTGGAGAAATGGCCTGCGCTTGAAGAGGAACAGAGAAGGGCAAGAGAAATTTTCAAGGATTTTCCGGTTCCGGAACTTGGATATACGGAAATAACCAAGAAGTATAATGATAAGGAAACAGTAAGACGACAGCTTGAGTTGATAAAGAACAACTGGCATGAATTCAAAAAGAAACTCCGAAAACAGGTGTATTCATTTGATAAGATGCAAAATATGTTTAGCATCGCAGGTGCCCCTACATGTCCTGAGGATATTGGTGTCACGCGAAATCAGATGAGATATCTTACAGATTTTGTACAGTTGATGCGGTGGCGCATAAACATGCTTGATCTTGCAAAGAGAGGTTGTTTTTATGACCGTCTTGTTGATGGAGTATTTGGCAAGGGTGGAGTCTGGGAATGTTGATTTTCAATACCGGTTTCAATAATCATAATTATGGAAAAGACAAAACACAGTTTTTCATACTGGCAATGGAGAACTATCATCGGCACGATGATAGGATACGCAGTCTTTTATTTTGTGCGGAAGAATCTGTCATTCGCAATTCCGGGTCTTACGGCTGAATATGGTATCTCAAAAGCGGCACTTGGCGCTATTCTTGCAATTGTAAGTATTGTATATGGAGTCTCGAAACTGCTGAACGGATTTCTNGCCGACAGAGTTAACGGACGGTGGCATATGGTGGCGGGGTTGAGTGTGTGCACGATTGTCAATGTATTATTCGGTTTCGGAGCCATGATCTGCGCCTATTTTGTCGGCTCCGATTATGGCGAGACATTCACACATGCGCTGATCTTGTTGTTTGGAATCCTGCTTGTGGTAAACAATATTTTTCAAGGGTGCGGTTTCCCACCGTGCAATCGTCTGATGACTCATTGGGTTCCTCCTCATGAACTGTCTACCAAGATGTCTCTTTGGAATACATCGCATTCTATCGGTGCATTTGTTGCAGCGGTTCTGTGTGGTTTTATAATGGGTCAGTTCGGCACAGATCAGTCCGGAAACAATGAATTGCGTGAAAGAGTGGTGGCGAATACGCAGAGCGTCACCTCTTCTATGGATCCGGAGGCGGCTCGCGCTTATGTCGACGGCATGCTTCAACATTATGGAGCGTGGCAATGGACATTCTGGGTTCCGGCAGCCATTGCGGCAATCGGTGTTGTCTTTATAATAATAGTTTTGCGAGATACCCCCAAGTCTGTGGGATTACCTGAATTGCCCGGCACTGTAAAATCCGGTAAGAGTAGGGANGAGAGCAAAGCTCACCGGCAGTTTATATGGAATCATGTGATTAAAAGCAAACTGGTGTGGATACTGGCTTTGGCGGATTTCTTTGTCTATGTCGTCAGAATGGCAGTGCTTGACTGGGGTCCCACATTTTTACAGGAGAATAGAGGTTTATCGCCGGCGGCGGCAGCTTCAGTAGTGGCAATATTCGAAGTTTTCGGTATTCTTGGCATGCTTAGTGCCGGTGTGATTACTGATAAACTGTTCAAAGGGAGAGGTCAGCGTACAAGTGTTTTTTGCATGATAGGGGTCGTTCTCTTCATTGCCGCATTCTGTTTCTTCCCGCTTCAGACAGATCCATTGCTATTATGCGGATTCCTTATATGCGCGGGGTTCTTTTTATATGGACCGCAGGCTCTTATCGGTGTCATAGCTTCGAATCAGGTTACTCGCAGGGGTGCTTCATCAGCTGTGGGCATAATAGGTTTTGTAAGTTACATAGCTCCGATAGTTTCCGGCTATGTATTCGGAATACTTGCAGATACACCTTCAGTAGGATGGGACGGAGTTTTCAAGATCATGATCATAGTCGCCGTTGCAGGAGCCTTGACAATGGCAGTGCTTTGGAATGTCAAGGCTGATGCCTATGAGACGGAAGCAGCTGCAACAGATTCAAATAAACTCGAGGAAGACAGTCTTGACGGTTAGAAAACCGATAATTATCAAGTGTTCAATCCAAACACTTACTTAATGGAAAACAGGTAATAATTTGTAGGTAATTGGTTTCTTAACGAGAAGTGATTCTTCTTAAGGTTGTGCCCGGCGTTTGCCGGGCACTATTTGTCTCAGTCGTGTCGTTCCTTACGAGCGGCGTCAAGCCTCAGCAGAATGAACAGCAGGATTGTGAACCCCCAGAGAGAGGATCCTCCGTAACTGAAGAATGGCAGTGGGATTCCAATAACAGGGCATAACCCTATCACCATACCTACATTGATTGCAAGGTGGAATATCAATATCGACACCACGCAATATGCATACACCCGTTCAAAGGGAGATCTCTGCCGTTCCGCGATATGAATTATACGCAGTATGAATGCGAGATAGATAATCAATACGGCAGACGCTCCAATAAAACCTTCTTCTTCTCCGATTGTGCAGAAAATGAAGTCTGTGTGCTGTTCCGGAACATATTTAAGTTTGGTCTGTGTCCCGTTGAGAAATCCTTTTCCTGCAATTCCGCCTGAGCCAATTGCGATTTTAGACTGATTCACATTATATCCGGCTCCCCGGATATTGTCTTCTATGCCGAGAGCCACCTTTATTCGCATCTGCTGATGGGGTTCAAGAACGTTCCCGAAAACGTAGTTTACAGAAAAAAGGAACGTCATTGAAACCACTGCGAATCCGATAGTCACAAGAAACTTTGTTATTTTGTGTCTGAACATGGCGATTGCCGTGTATATCATTGCAGCCAGCAGGATTGAAATGAAGAAGACAGTGCCGTTTATCCCTATTCCGCATAATGATAGAATTGTCACAATCACTCCCGACGCAATGAAACCTATGATTACATTACGCGCTATTATGATGTCACGGCAATAAAACAGCAGCATCAGAGAATAAATAAGCAATATTATTAAGAATACGCTGAATTCCCCGGCAGGAATTCCGAGTATAAGTGGTTCTGCAAATTTGACAGCGACAACAAAGAATGTTATGGCGCAAAGAATTGAAAAGAGCACCAAACCGCTCATACCTTCGCGATAAAGCACAAATATAAGCGAAACATAGACAAGCGCACTGCCGGTTTCCCTCTGTAGCAGAATGAGTATAATCGGAATGAATATGATAATGAGCGCGCGAAAATAGTTACTGATCTTTGCGTTAAGCGAAAAATTATATGAATCGAAAAGTTTGGCGAGAGCCAAAGCTGTAGCGAATTTACCAAACTCAGCAGGTTGAAGACTCACCGGACCGAATACAAGCCAAGAGTGAGACCCCTTGATATTGGGTGCTATAAATATGGTCAGCAGCAGGATAAGCACTACTATCCCATAAATCGGGTATGCATATGTCTTATATATCCTGTAGTCAAGGAGTAATATCGCCACTCCTACGATTATTGACAAACCAATCCACATTATCTGTTTTCCCGAAAATTCTTTGAGATCGAACAGTGAGGCATTGTCGAAATCATAACTTGCAGCGTATATGCTAACAGCTCCCATTGTAACCAGCAGGAGATACAATACAATCGTAATCCAATCGAGAGAGCGGAACACGGATGTTCCGGCATCAATGTTTCTTGACTCCACTTGTAACTATAGTGTTAGATGTCATCATTCGTTCTTCAATTCCCTTTCGTGCGGGAGATATCTCGCCATTAAGATATCTCTCAATCATGAGACTTCCTATCGGCACACCATATGTGGCACCAAATCCGGCGTTCTCAACATATACCGCCACTGCTATTTTCGGGTTGTGGTATGGAGCGAATCCGATAAAAGCAGAGTGGTCTTTTCCATGAGGATTCTGAGCCGTACCGGTTTTCCCACATACTTCAATGCCGGGTAAGTTCGCTCCTCGGCATGTGCCTCCGAGCACAGCCATCCTCATACCTTCAGCTATATTCTCATAATATTGTTTCTTGATATGCGGTTTGCGTTTTTCTCTGTAAACAGGATCAATCACACTGTCGGCGATTTCTTTTACAATGTGTGGAGTGTAAAAGTAACCGCGATTCGCTATAGTGGCGCAGAGGTTTGCAATCTGAAGGGGAGTGGCGAGCACTTCTCCCTGGCCTATTGATACTGATATGATTGAATTCGCGCTCCAGTTTTTTCCTCTGAATGATTTGCTGTAAAACTCAGCATTGGGTAAAAAACCACGACTTTCCGACGGAAGATCAACACCAAGTTTGTAACCATATCCCATTTCAACAAGATAGTTTTTCCATTTTTCGAATTGTACAGCCGTTTTGGTTCCCCGTTTGTCTATCATATTCTTGAATCCCCAGCAAAAATAGGCATTGCAAGAGGTCTGTAGCGCAGGTTTGAGTGAAATAGGTGATGCGTGACCATGGCATCCGACTTTGAGTCCATTGACGTAACCGTGGTAGCAGGGATACATAGTCTGGAGGTTTATAATCCCTTCCTGAAGAAATATCAGTCCTTGGGTCGGTTTGAAAGTTGAACCCGGAGGATATGCACCCTGCAGTGCGCGGTCATATAGCGGTTTGTATGGATCCTTCACAAGCGCGGAATAATTTTTCCCGCGTTCACGTCCTACAAGCAGCGAAGGATCGTATGATGGCGAAGATACAAGCGCAAGTATTTCTCCCGTAGACGGTTCGATTGCGACTATAGCGCCTATTTTCCCTGCCATAAGCTGCTCGCCGTATTGCTGAAGATCCATGTCAATTGACAGTGTCAGATTATGTCCTGATTTGGGAGAGATGTCGTGGATTCCGTTTTCGTATTTACCCTTGATTCTTCCGTAGGCATCCTTCATGAGAATTTCCATCCCCTTCTCTCCGCGAAGCGCTTTTTCGTAGCTTTTCTCCACGCCCAGATCACCTGTATAATCTCCGCGTCTGTAGTATCTGTCTTTTTCTATATCAGTTGCCGAAACCTCACGGATATTTCCCAGAATGTTTGCGGCTGACTGAAAAGCATATTCGCGCACCGTTCTTTTCTGGATGAAGAAGCCGGGAAAGAGGTATAGTTTTTCCTGGAGACGACCATAATCTTCCTGAGAGAGATGTGAGATGAGTTTCTGAGGTGTATATGCCGAGTATCCGGGATTTTTCCGCGGGTTTTTCATCTCCTCCCATTTGAGCGCAAGGTCTTCTTTGGTTATTTCAAGTGCCTGGCAGAAAGCCAGAGTGTCAAAGTCCTTTACGTCTTTAGGTATGATCATCACGTCGTATGCGGGTTTGTTGAAGACAACGAGTTTCCCGTTACGGTCATATACAAGTCCACGTGCCGGATATATGACACGCTTGAAAAATGCATTGCTTTCAGCACTTTCCTTGTATTTGTCGTCTCCTACCTGCAGAGAGAATAACCTGATAAGATATATAAATACTATGACACATATGAAGCCGCCTATGACGTACTTCCTTTTTTCCAAATTATAATCTTTTCTCACTGTTAGTTATCAGACTGTCAATTCCAAGTAAAATCAAAAAAGTGAATACCGCGCTTGCCATGCCCATGATGAGGATTTCTTCAATATCTGCAAAGCTCAGATATTCAATCGTGAAAACCATGAGGCAATATGCCGCTGTCATAGTAAAAAGATATTTGCCATATACCCCGAAACCTACTGTTGCAAGCGATGGCTCAATGTTCTTGGTCCGGTCATCTTTGGGAATATAGGCATAGAATACAGGCCTTTTTATTATCGCAAGCAACGTGCAAGCCAATGAATTCACGCCTACTGTATTAGAAAAGATATCCACGACAAGTCCTGAAAAAAACGCCCATGTCAACAACCATCCGGTGCTCAGATTCAATGGCAAACTTATTACCACATATATGAATACAAACACCATCGCGATATTGAAGAGCATTATGTGGTTGCATATAAGCACCTGTACAAGTATAAGGCATATGAGAATCAATATGTTCTGAACGATAATCTTTCCCATGTCAGTCTTTTTTAAGAATGTCGTAATTAGACAGAGAATCAATTTCCGCCTTATGGATATCTTTAATCACACGAACTGTGCTCAGAGATCTAAAATCAGGCATAAGCCTCACTTTGAATGTGAAAAAACTGTCGTCCTGACTTCTGACTCTGTTAAGGATTGTTCCGACGGGAATGCCTTCTGGGAATGTCGTGGAATATCCGCTCGTGACTATTGTGTCGCCTACCTGATATTCGACATGTCGCGGAATTTCTTCTACGTATGCGATAGATGCATCTTCACCTTTCCAGTTCAAAGACCCTACGAAAGATGTGTCTTTAAGTTTTACAGAGAAGTGTTGGGTTTCGTTAAGCAAAGAGATTACCCTCGCCATGTGGGGACCGGTAACGTTCACGATACCTACAACTCCATTCTGGTCAACGACTCCCATTCCTCGTTCAACACCGTCAAGACTGCCTCTGTCGATAGTGAAGAAATTTTTGGGCAACCGCGTATTGTTGTTTATTACGGCTGCGGAAACATAATCGTAGCGGTCTTTGGAGGGGAGGGGTGCCAATGTGTCTGACAGCAGCACCTTATATTGTGCAAGCTGGCTTTTCAGATTCAGAACCTCATTCTGCAATTGCGCATTACTTGCCTGGAGACTTTCGTTGATTGATTTGAGATGGAAATATCCTGTGACTTGCGATGCCCCGTTATACAGACCTCCCGATATGACATTGGCTGAGGTCAGATATACCGATTGTTGGTATCTGTTCCCCAGCACAAGTAGCATTACGCTTATCAGCACATAGAATGTGAAGACAAACCACGTGGAATAGCGTATTATAAAATTCAGGAGATTACGCATTCCTCAGAACAAATGTCGGTGTAAGGATTATCCTTAGCGAATAAGGAATGAGAACCTGTTGATGTTTTTCAAAGCCACACCTGTTCCTTTGGCTACAGCATGTAACGGATCTTCGGCAACTTTGAATTCAATGCGTATCTTATCTGTGAGTCTCTTTGCAAGGCCACGGAGCAAAGCACCGCCTCCTGCAAGATAGATTCCGTTCTTTACAATATCAGCATAAAGTTCCGGCGGAGTCTGCTCAAGGGCAGCAAGGATTGCTGCCTCCATCTTCATGATGGATTTTTCGATGCAGTGTGAAATCTCTTCGTGGGTTACAGGAACTTCCATCGGAAGCGAGGTCATTCGGTTTGGTCCGGTTACAATGAACGGTTCTGGCGGATTCTCAAGTGTAGGCAAGGCTGAACCGACGTTTATTTTTATCTGCTCCGCCATATTTGTTCCGACCTTGAGGTTGTGAACACGTCCCATATGTTCCTGAATGTCGGCAGTCAGGTCATTTCCGGCTATTCGGATACTCTTGTTGCTGACAATTCCTCCAAGTGAAATCACTGCGATTTCAGTGCTGCCGCCGCCTATATCGACAATCATATTGCCCTCAGGTGCCTCAACGTCAAGACCGATACCAAGAGCTGCAGCCATTGGCTCGTATATCATGTATACGTCACGTCCGCCGGCGTGCTCGCTCGAGTCTCGAACAGCGCGAATCTCGACTTCTGTCGAACCGGACGGGATGCAAACAACCATCCTGAGAGAAGGCGAGAACCAGCGACGTTTGGAACCGACCATCTTCACCATGCCGCGAATCATCTGTTCCGCAGCGTTGAAGTCTGCAATCACACCGTCGCGAAGCGGTCGGATTGTGCGAATGCCGGGAGACTCGCGTCCCTCCATCATGTGAGCTGGTGTTCCTACTGCGATGAGTTTGTCGGTTTTGTTCTCTATGGCAACCACACTCGGCTCATCCACAACAATTTTGTCATTATGAATGATGATGGAGTTGGCTGTTCCCAAGTCCATCGCTATTTCTTGAGTAAATGAAAAAAGTCCCATTGAATATCTATCTTAATGGAGAGTAGTAATTTCTTGATTTTTCAGAATGCAAAGTTAACTATTTTTTTCTTAAAAGAATACATAAATATGTTTAAAAAAATACTTGTTCGGCTAATTCTTGTCGTTGAACTCGTCTTGACTTATTTAAAATGAGTAAAAATGAGTCGAGAGGAGTTCACTTTCACCTTTTAAAGGTGTATGCTGTAATGTGTGCCTGCAACACAAAAAAAAGAAAGCGGCCTAATATTAAGCCGCCTTCTTTTTTATCGATTCTTTGACTGATTATCAATTGAAGAATGTTTCAAGAGCGTAGTCGATGTTCTCAATAACATAGTTAAGGTCGGAATCATCGGCTTTCATTGCTTTTGCTTTTTCAGTGATGTCTTTGGCGTACTGGAAATATTTTGTTTTGATTTCCTGACGCTGTTCAGGTGTGGCACCTTCGATCTTGTTCCATTTCTGGGTTCCTACCTTGAAGATTTTCTTTGAGGCATTTTTCAGTGTCTCAAAATCCACATCAGGTAGCGATGCTGCCTTTTTGTAGTCTTCTACCGATGCGTCATCATCACCCTTGCGGTCGTTGACATATCCTCTGAGTCCATAGAGAGATGCGTTCTCGGGATTCTGGGATATCAAAGTGTTCACTTCGTTGAGCGCTTTGTCTATCTGGTTGTCAAGTACAAGCGAATTAATGAGGTTGTTGATGAAAAGAGGCTGTGAGATGCCGAATTTCTTATGACCGGCTTCTGCAATCTCCATGATCTCGTTCTTTGCCTTATCAACTTTGGTCGAATCCTGGCTTGCAAGATATTGCCAGCAAGCGATTTCGTAAACATAGTTCTGATAGTTGTCGGAATTGTTGAGACGAGCGTGCTTGAACGCGTTGGCACCAGCCTCAAGGTTGTTTCCGGCGTAAGCTGAGATTCCGGCATTGAAGAATGCTGTGTTCAGAACTGAGTCTGGAGTGGATTTGACCTCTTTTGAAGCGAAAGACTTAGAGGGCATGTTTCCATAAATCATGAAAGCCTCATAGGCTTCAGGATAAAACTTCTTCTCATTGTAGAATGTGCCTCCTGCGTTGAAATAGTCATTGAAGTGACCATTGATTTTGGATGCGATGTCTTTTGAGAATTTCGGTTTGATCTCACCCTTTGCGTTCGGAACGCTGTCGAGCGACAAAGCCTTCAGGAATTCCTGATATCCGTTGAGAAGCTGCTCGCCCATCTCAAGCGGATTCACGCTTGGATCCTTGGGGTTGATCATCTGTTTTTTGAATGAATTGTCGAATGCATCAAATTCGATCTTGCCTGCAACAAAATATGTGCGGGCATCATTCTGAGTTTCCGGGTTTGCTGCCGCTTGCTTTATAAGGTCGCGGGCTTCCGTGATTTTGTCGTTTTTACCCGCAAGCTTGTTTGCCTGGTCAACTACTTGCTTTTGTGCGCTGATTGAGCCTGCAGCTGCAAGGCAAAGCGCGAATGTCAAGATTTTTTTCATAATATGAAGATTGGGTTAATATTCAAATTAAATTTCTGCATCAACTATGTTGTCAGACACATTGTCGCTTTCAGGATGCTCGATGTTTTCAATATTCTCGTTTCCGTTTTCAGATTCGATTTCCTCTTCAATGTCTTCTTGCGGATCCGAGTCAACTTTGCATACCGATGCGATAGTGTCGCCTCTCTTTCCAAGATCGATAAGTTTCACACCCTGTGTGGCGCGTCCCATTACTCGTATCGAATCCACGGGCAGCCTTAGTGTTATGCCGCTCTGATTGATAATCATCAGATCGTTGTTGTCGTTCACATTCTTGATTGCTACGAGCAGACCTGTTTTCTCTGTGATCGACATAGTCTTGACACCTTTGCCGCCGCGGTTGGTGATTCTGTAATCTTCAAGAGCCGAACGTTTGCCGTAACCGTTTTCGGATACGACCATTACGGATTCTTCCTCTTGTCCGGTCATTGTGATCATACCGATAATCTCATCGTTCTCGCTGCCGAGGGTCATGCCGCGTACACCTGTAGAAACGCGTCCCATTTCACGGACTTTGCTCTCGTGGAAGCGGATTGCGCGTCCTTCACGGTCGGCAAGAATAATCTCGGCATTGCCGTTGGTGAGCCTTACCTGAATCACATCATCGTCTTCACGTATGATAATCGCTTTCACACCGTCTGTACGAGGACGGGAATATGCCGCCAGTGATGTTTTCTTTATAACACCTTTCTTGGTGGCAAAGATGAGATTGTGGGTAGAATTATATTCAGGATCATTGAGATTTTTTACCCTGATGAATGCATTTACGCGGTCATCCTGATCAATGTTGAGCAGATTCTGGATAGCCCTGCCTTTGGAGTTTTTCGCACCTTCGGGTATTTCATAGACTTTCAGCCAATAACAACGCCCCTTGGCTGTGAAGAACAGCATGTGGTTGTGGTTTGTGGCAGGATATATGTATTCTATGAAATCCGCATCCCTCTTGTCGCTTCCTTTTGCTCCAACGCCGCCTCTGTGCTGTGCTCTGAATTCAGAGAGAGGTGTGCGCTTGATATATCCGAGATGAGAGATGGTTATGATCATCTGGTCATCCGGGTAGAAGTCTTCGGCATTGAAGTCTCCTGAAATCATGTTGATGGTTGTGCGACGTTCATCGCCATATTTGTCGCGGATTTCGATGAGCTCATCCTTCATTACCTGACGGCAGACATGGTCGTTGTTCAGGATGTCGTTCAAATGCTGGATGAGTTTCATGACTTCCTCATATTCGTTGCGCAACTTGTCCATCTCGAGACCTGTGAGCTGGCGCAGGCGCATTTCAACTATCGCTCTTGTCTGAATTTCATCAAGTTCAAAACGATCGGCGAGTTTCTGACGGGCATCTTCAGCTGTGGATGACGAACGTATGATCTGGATAACTTCATCGATGTTGTCTACGGCAATCATCAATCCCTTCAATATGTGTGCTCGTTCTTCCGCTTTCTTGAGTTCAAATCGCGTGCGGCGTATCACGACATCGTGTCTGTGATTGACGAATGCCTCAAGTATCTCTTTAAGGTTGAGAGTCTTGGGACGACCGTTCACAAGAGCCACATTGTTGACGCTGAACGATGTCTGTAACTGTGTGAGTTTGAACAGCTTGTTCAAGACAACTCTCGCGTTGGCATCTTTCTTTATGTCGATTACGATATTGATTTTGCCTCGCGCCGATGTGTCGGAAATGTCGGCTATGCCGTCTATTTTCTTTTCGTCAACGAGTTCCGCTATACTCTTTACAAGGTCGCCTTTAACGACGCCATAGGGTATTTCCGAGATAATGATGGCATCGTGGTTGCCGTCTGACTCAATTTCGGTTTTCGCACGCAGCACGATTCTTCCGCGACCGGTCTCAAAAGCGTCCCGGACACCCTGAAGCCCGAGTATTTCACCTCCGGTGGGGAAATCGGGAGCCTTGATGTGCTCCATAAGTCCTTCCACATCGAGGTCGGGATTGTCTATCAGGGCGAGTGAGGCGTTGAGTGCTTCGGTAAGGTTGTGGGGCGGCATGTTTGTAGCCATACCTACGGCGATACCTGACGCTCCGTTTACGAGAAGGTTAGGTATTCGTGTCGGCAATACAGCCGGTTCTGAAAGTGTGTTGTCAAAGTTAGGTACGAAATCAACAGTATCTTTGTCAAGATCCTGAAGCATCTCTTCTCCCATACGTGCGAGTTTCACCTCGGTATATCGCATCGCGGCGGGAGAATCTCCGTCTATTGAACCGAAGTTTCCCTGTCCGAAAACGAGAGGATACCTCAGACTCCATTCCTGGGCGAGTCGAACCATTGTGAGATAAATGGACGAGTCTCCATGCGGATGGTATTTACCCATTACCTCGCCCACAATACGTGCGGACTTCTTGGTGTCGCCGGAGAAATAATTTCCGAGTTCGTTCATGCCGAAAAGCACGCGACGGTGAACCGGCTTGAAGCCGTCTCTGACATCGGGCAACGCCCTGGATACAATGACTGACATCGAATAATCGATGTAAGCGCTTTTCATTTCCGATTCAATATTAATCGGGATAATTTTGTCGTCTCCTTGCATTTTATTAATATGTAAAAAGCCCCAATCGTGCCTATCATGACCGGTGTTCGGCACTATGCCGACGACCGCCAAAACCTAACTACAAAGTTACAATATTTTCTCCAATTCACAAAATTTTGTCCATGCAATAATTTTGGCACGGGAATTGTTATGTTAATAGTTATAAGTTAGTTTTATATTGATAATAGATGAACAACGATTTTTCCAAGCAATTCAGACCCATACTTGAAATCGGGTATGAGGAGGCACAGCGTTTCGAGTCTCCCTATATTTCATGTGAGCAGCTTGTGCTCGGTTCGATTAAGAACAAGGAGGGTTATGCGTATCGTATTCTGTCTCAGCTTAAGGTTCCTGTTTCGAAAATTGAAGAGGAACTTGTGGAGTATCTGTCTGAGCCACACGCATCTGTGGAGACGACTACTTTGTTTGAGCAGCAGTATAAGATAAGCCTTGCGGCTATACGCCAGTTGCAGCTCGCGATGTCAGAGGCGAGGAAAATGAATTCCAAAGTAATAGGCAGCGAGCATATACTTCTTGCATTAATCCACGATAACAGAGCAATGGACAGTGAAATTTTAAAACAGATAAAAGAGGAGTATCTTAATTTTGACATATCTATTCAGGCGATAGGCGGCTTTGATATGCCTCCGCAGATGGGGGGAGTGTTCCCGCCGGAAGATGAAGATGACAGCGGTTTCCCGGGGATGTCTTCAGGCAATCAGGGAAAGGAGTCGGCACGTGCGTCCGAACGTCCCGGAAAAGATAAGGTCAAAAGTGACACTCCTGCCCTTGACAAATTCGGTTATGATATGACAAAGGCGGCTTCCGAGGGACGTCTTGATCCGATAGTGGGGCGTGAGACGGAGATAGACCGTCTTGCGCAGAAT
>NZ_CAJMXD010000027.1:0-15956 GCF_905219685.1 Barnesiella sp. CU968 | reverse complement strand
AATCGCGCAGACCTCCGTCTTCGCTTGCCACACGCGGTCCCCAGGTGGTGATAAGAAGTCTGGCATTGTTTTCGAAATTGTCTCGTTCATGTTTTGTCGGAGCCAGTCGGCGGGCATCGTCTATCCATGTGCTCACACTGAATTCCGGACGTGTGGAAAGAAGTTCGTCCTGAAGCTTTATCAAGGAAAGGAAAGAATCGGACTTGCGTCTGAATGTTTCCATATCCTTGCTCTTCAATGCTTTCTGCATCTCTGTGTAGACGATACGGCCTTTTTCGGCTATTGCCTGGCGTGTTATGTCGACAAGGTCATAGCGATAATTCTCATTCCCTTTCAGAGCAGGAGCGGCAGCAGCGAATTTTTTCGCGGCGGCAATCACATCCTCCGGCTTGTAGTAAGGTTTCATGCGGCTCCAGCTTGATACTTTCCAAGCCTTTTCCGATGGACGGGCGCAGAAAATCGACTCCGTTGTGCCCTGCTGTAGTATCCCCCAGGGGCAGTTGTAGATTGTGGCGCCAAGCATCTTCCATGCTTTTTCGGCATTCGCGTTCTTGCTGCCGTAACGTGCGCGGGAGTAACCTTCGAGCCAGTTCTCCTTGGTGAACTGTTCGGGTCGCCAGATAAGCTCTGATACAAGTTCGTACATCACCGGGTTGTTCTCGATCCCTTCCGGGGTGAGACCGATGCCTGTCATATCTTTGCCGAAACGTGAATCGCGAGCTTTATAATAACCTCCGATCACATTGTCGAGTCTTCCGTGAAGACCTACATTCCCTCCGAAGTTCAACAGCATGCACCATAGCCAGTCCTGTCCGTCGTAGCCGGTAGGACGTGGAGTTTTGGACGGTGTGTCGGGATCGCCCCATTGAGGTTTGATTTCAGATGCGAGGTCGAGAACCACAATGTCTCCTTTTGGAATGCCGGCATAAAGCTTTGCCCGCGGGTTCTCGTTCCACCCCTGTATGACCCATACCGCTTCCGGATTGGCGCGTTTCATGGCACCGGCTATGATCTTTCCTGCTTCGGTGAGATCAACGCCTTCGATGCTTCCTCCCTCATGGAATGGATCCATGCTGTAATACTTGGCAACACCGCTCACTTTGTGCAACTCATCATAATATATGTCAGCGATTTTGTTGAACTGCGGGTCGGTGCTTTTGAGGAATGTGGGACGCACGAAACCGTTCCATATCCCTTTCCCGGATACATCCATGCCCAAGCGTTCTTCGGCATCGTGGGGAACCATGCCCGAATAGCCCGGAAGCACAGGCTCCATACCCAGCTCGCGCATGCGGGTGAGGATCTTGTCCTGAAGTTCTGCGCGGTCTTCATACCATTTCTCCGAGTTGGGACCGCCCCATCCTTCAAGATTGTTCATCAGCCACCATGCCTGGAATGCCGGACCGGCAACAAATTCGTCTGCTTCTTTCTTGCTGTAGCCGAGACGAAGCAGGGTGTTGCGCCACACGACATCGGTGCCGGTGATCGCAAGCGGCATGTTGATGCCGTGTAGTGCCATCCAGTCAATCTCTTTCTGCCACCTCTCCCAGTCCCAGAATGCCATGGAATATGAATGCGTGCAGTAGTTAAGGTAATAGCGTTGTGCGGCATCTGTGACATGACGCTCGGGACGCGACGGTAGCGGCAGAACGTCCGGTAAGTCGGCAGTCATCATGTTCCAGCTCAGATGGATGCCTGTGTAATATTTCAGATACCAGTTTAGTCCGGAGGCTATGTTGACTGCGGAGTTTCCCTTGATCACGGGCTTGCCGTTTTCTGCGGAAATCTCGAAAAACTCATCCGGAGTGTCTGTCTGCTCGAAGATGAATCTGCGGGAACTTCCCGGACATACCCTTTCCAACAGCGATGCCACCGGGTTACAGGTGGATTTCCATATCCTGCGCAGGTCGTTCCATCTGTAGTATCCCGGTGTCGCCTCCGCCACGCCGTTGATGCGCAACGGACGTTCGTTGAGTCTCGGTGCGGCGAGTATGTCTCCCGCGGAGTTACGAAGCAGTATAAGCTGCAGGTTCGCCCCCATGGGAGTGAGGTTCTGTTTCTGCCAGACGCACGTCGCCTTCTCGAAACCGCTCACTGAAGCATCCGCTCCCTCGGCTCCCATAAGTGCCAGAAGACGGAGCAGTGCGGTGTCGTGTCCGAAACGCAGGTCTGCTGCCGTAGGTCTCTTTCCGGCTATTGCTTCATCGGCGCGGTCAATTATATCGTTGAGGAGGTTTGTCGCGCTTCTCGGTCCTGCTCCTGTACCGTCGGGAGAATTTGCATGGCAAACATACATCTGGTAATTTGAGCACTTCCACTGGTTATAGAGATCTTCCGGATCGAATACGCCTAATATGTCCTCGTCAATGCCGTCGACATCCTGCACGTCTATGGCAACATCATAGATATACCTCATGAGTCCCGGCAGATCTTTAACTTTGCCGGGGTCTGTGAACAGGCGCGAGGCTGTTGTCACCGAGCGTGTGAGAGAATCCTTGGCAGAGGCAAAACGCTTCCTCCAGTCGGCATCCTTCTTCTCCAGCATGCGGGTTTCGTCATTATGTCTCATGATAAACTTCATGTCGCCGGGGGAGGCATGTCTCTCGATGGTGAGGTTTGGGTTGTTTTTCTGTAATCCCTCGGTAAAGGCTGCCATGGAGATTATGCATCGCGGTTCGGTCGATGACCTTGCGATTATTTTTGCATTCCCTTTGAAAAGCCCCGGAAATCTTTTTGCCGTTCTGTCGGCGATGCCCGAGTGCTGGCGCTCTCCGAGCGGGGTCAGTTCTCCCCAGTGTCCTTCGGTGTGTTTCCCTAACTTCTCCACTTTGTCGAGCACCTCTCTGCCTGTGTCTGTCAGATTCCCCTGACTCTGCTCGGCACGCAGTGCGTCAGCCACAAGACGGTGGAGCTTCTTGTTTATGACCCACCTCGAACCGTGGCGTCCGTAGTGGCTGATATAAAAAGGTTCATAGCCCGACGGAGCCGGAGCCATAGAGTCGGTGGAGTAGGGGTAGGCATAATATATGCCGCCTGCTTTCTCGGGAGTGGCTTTAAACTCAGTCCGGATCTGTTGGCATTTAAGCATTTTCTGAGAGATCTGGTCTGATTTCAAGGTTTTGGCGAAACCGGTGGCAGTTATAGCCATAGTCGCCAGAATTGTTAGTGCAAATCGCTTATTCATTGTGAGATATAATAAGTTTTCTCTCTTATTCCAGAGTTTTTCTCCATTTGGCGTTCAGATCGCTCCAGCGGTAATAACCCGGAGCATACTCTTTGACTCCGTGAATCTTTGCCGGTCGCTCGTTGAGGAGCACGGTGGCGATTTCCTCACCCTTCGCATTGCGGAATATTGTGATCTGAAGGTTGGCTGCCATCGGTGTGAGGCGGTATTCCTGCCATACTCTTGACGCTTCGTCTATCCCCCGCGCCTCGTCATCGCTGCCTTCTATTCCCATAAGTGCGAGCTGGCGCAGTAGGAAGACGTCATGTCCGAAGCGCAGATCGACAGCGGTGCGTTTCCCGGCAAGACTCTCATCTGCGCAGTCAAGGATGTCTTTCATAAGATTTTTTGATGACTGCGGACCGTTACGCTTGCCATCGACTGAATTGCCATGACGCACATATTGTCTGTATGCCTCCCCTTTCCAAAGGTTGTAAAGGTCTTCATGATTGAAATGCGTAAGAAGATTCACATCAAGTCCGTCTACGTTCTGCACTGCGATCGCCACATGATGAAGATCTTTCATTACCTGCGGAAGTTTCTTGATCTTCGAAGGGTCGCGGAACAGTCTTGATGCTGTGGCTTTACATTGATAGAGAGAGTCGCACGCTTTGTCGTAAGGAATCTTCCATTCCTGAGGCTTTTTGTAAATGTCAAGCGCTTCCTGTGTGTGGAACGCGATGAAATTCATGTCGCCGGGTGTGGCGTGGCGTTGTAATTCCAGTCTTGGGTTATACTCTTTCAAAGCCTCTGAGAACGCCGC
The DNA here is from genome assembly GCF_905219685.1 of Barnesiella sp. CU968. Lineage (NCBI taxonomy): Bacteria > Pseudomonadati > Bacteroidota > Bacteroidia > Bacteroidales > Barnesiellaceae > Barnesiella > Barnesiella sp. CU968. Next base: position 11,970 of record NZ_CAJMXD010000027.1, on the reverse strand, counting down.
CATTGAAATGATGCACCGTGGCTCGGTGGAACTCCTTGCTACAATCACGTCTCCATCCTTGAAGAGGGATGGGAAACGCTCGCACATACGGGTGGCGATGGCTTTGTGCTGACGCTCGCCGAGTGCCGAAAGCTCGCCGATATGACCTTTTGTATGATCGCGACATATCTCCACAAGCTTCATGACTTCTTCACCTTCGGCTGTCAGATTGCCGGCGGCATACTGCTTCTGCAACACTTTCAGAGTATTGTCGTGAAGTTTGGCGGATGTGTGCCATCTCGAGCCATGGCGCCCGTAATGGCTGATATAAACGGGTTCGAATCCCGCCGGTACGGGAGCCAGGGAGTCTGTGCTATACGGATAAGCGTAATAGATGCCTCCGGACTTCTCGGGTGTCGCGGCAATCTCCCTGCGGATTTCCATGTCCGCAGGATTGACAATTTTTGTCTGCTTCTCTTTTTTTGCACTTGCGCAGAATGATGTCATCATCATCGCGGCGGTGCTGATCAGGATTAATTTTTTCATTGTGAGTTTTTTAGGGAGTTGCGTATGAGTTTTTCCACATCTTCTTCGGTTCCGCTGAAGGGTCCCTTGTCCTGGAGTTTAAGGGTGCACATCGCGGCTGCGAAAGTGCCGGATTCCTGATAGGAGGCACCGCGGCTTCTCTTGTAGAGATACCCCGCCATGTAGGTGTCGCCGCAGCCTGTGGCGTCCACGAGGTCGGCTGGCGGCAATGCGGGAATCTCGTGGAAGACTCCCTCTGTGTAGATAATGGAGCCTTTGTCACCCAAAGTGAGAAGCACCTCGCGGCAGCCCCAGCCGGAAAGTATCTTGGCGGCGCGGCGCGGATCTGTCGTGCCTGTAAGAACCTCCATCTCCTTTTCGTTGGCTTTAAGAATGGAGATATACGGCATTGCCTCACGTTTCTTGTCATAATCGACATGCACGACGTCCTCGCCTGTGACCTTGCGGAGATACCCCTGCACATCCACAGCCACTGTTCCTTTGGCGGCGAGTGCCTTGATGGTGTCAAGGTCGAAATCGTCAGCAAGGAGTGTGCCCAGGTGATATATGTCGGCGTTGATATCGCGGAGGTTCTCGGCGGTGAAAGGGTCTGCCTTGGCAAGCACACGCTGGGTGCGGTTGTTCATGTCTTCACCGTATTTGTTTTCAAAATATACGGATTTGCGGCTTGGAATCACCTTGACATCGATTCCTTCGGAACGGAGTTCCTCCACAACCCCCATCTCTGATTCTCCAAGGGAGGTGACGAGGGTAAAGCCGGTATGGTCGAAATTCTTGAGAGCCTTGGCGAAGTAAAAAGCTGTTCCGCCGGGCATATGCGCCTCAAAACGCGGAGTTATTACCTTGTCGAGCGTGATGTGCCCGATGCAGCATATATTTTTCATTTTGTTTTCAGTTTTAAAGCATAAATCAATACGAAGAGATAACCGACGGCTGGCACTATGAATGCCGTGGACATGGATGTGGCGTCGGCTACTATTCCCATCAGAGAGGTGCCTACGGCTCCACCTATGGGTGTCATCATAAGGAAAGAGGAGGCTATTTTCACATTCTTCCCCGCATCCCTGATGGTGATTGCGAAAATTGTAGGGAACATTATCGCCTCGAACGCATAGCATATAAAAACTCCGCCACGCGATATCACTCCGAGATCAAGAGTGACGGCGACAGCTCCCGCAACGGTCATCAACGCGCAGACGAGAAGCACTTTCTCGGCTTTAATGCGGCTCATGATCGCGCTGCCCGCTACCCTTGCCACCATGAATAGACCCAAAGCGCCGAACGAAAGAACCAACGATGCCGTGGCTTTGTCCATCCAGCCGTCTGAGGTGGCGTAATTGATGAAAAGGGAATTTATGGATATTTCCGCAACTTCATAACAGAACAGCGCGAGGAGTCCGTAGCGGAAAGTTTTCCTTTTCCATAGGTCGCGGATTGTAGCCGCAAGACCAGTGTCAGCTGTGGAGTGGCGGGTTTCGGTTTCAGAGCTGTCTGAGATTTCAGGAAGGCTGACGCGTGAAAACACCAGCGCGGCTACAAGTACAATCACACCCATGATGGTGTAGGGCACTTCGACACCGCCGCTGCCGCCTGAGAACAGGAAACCTCCCACAATCACCGGAGCGAGTATACACCCCAGTCCGTTGAACGACTGCGCCAGATTAAGGCGTGACGCCGCCGTTGCCTTGTCGCCTAATTCAGCCGCGTAGGGGTTTGCCGATGTCTCCAGCATCACGAGTCCGCAGCCAATCACGAAAAGCGCCACTAAGAATATAGGGAAGGAAAGCATGGCTGAACCAGGAATAAACAGCAATGCTCCGATTCCGAAAAGAAGAAGTCCGGTCACTACACCTCTCCTGTATCCGAAACGGGTGATAAGGATACCGGCAGGAAGTGCCATCAGAAAATAGCCGAGATATGTAGTGGCTTGTATGAGTGTGGATTGCGTGATGGAGATTTCCAATGACTCCTGAAAGTGTTTGTTGAGAACGTCCAGAATCGCGCGGGCAAATCCCCACATGAAAAAGAGGGAGGTAATAAGTATGAATGGTAGCAGATACTTCTTACTTACAAGTTTCATTCTGTCAGGTTTTAATTTTATTAGAAATTGCAAATTTAATAAAAAAATCTCCAACCTGAGTAATTTGGCAATTTATCCTCGTGAAAGCAGCCGTATATGTATGTCTTTACTCGGCTGAGAATTAGTAAAATAGCATTATGTAGATGTGGCACTGCTTACCAATGGATCATTCTTGATAATTAAAATGTGTTAAAATGCTTAAAAAGTGTAGTTTTTACACTTATGATTGCTATATTTGCAACGACAAAACTTCAGATGCAGTAAAGTAGATTGATAAGACTTTATTCAGATGTGTTGAATATCTGCGGTTTATCAAGAATGCGATACTATAATAACAACTTAAGTTAACCTTACATCATGTGTAATTCAGGACAAGTGCACGGTGGGAAATATACTGCCCCCCCTGCTGCTAAAAAATGGAAATGGCTCACCATCGTCTTGGTGTGCCTTATGACATCCTTTACAATCAATGCTCAGACAAGTGTGACAGGTACAGTGACCGATGAAGCCGGCGAACCTCTGGTCGGCGCGAGTGTCGTGGTGCCCGGAACTACTGTCGGTGCCTCGACCGACATCGACGGCAATTTCAAACTGAACGTTGCTCAAGGAAAGAAGATACGTGTCTCCTACGTGGGCTATGTGTCAAAAGAGGTTGAAGTGAAGGGTTCTCATCTAAACATCGCCCTCAAGGAAGATAATGAGGTTCTCGACGAGGTGGTTGTGATCGGTTACGGCACAATGAAGAAAAAAGACCTTACCGGTTCCATCACTACTGTCAATTCCAAAGACCTCAACGTAGGTTCCTACACCGATCCGGGTCAGTTGCTACAAGGTAAGGTTCCCGGACTTGTAGTAGTGCAGAACTCAGACCCTAACGGTGGTGTCAATTCTTTGACACTTCGTGGAGCTTCCACTCTCAACGGTTCAACAGAACCACTCTATGTTGTTGACGGAATCCCGGGAGTGAACCTTAACCTTATCCCACCTGCCGACATTGAGAGTATCGATGTGCTCCGCGATGCTTCGGCTACAGCCATCTATGGTTCAAAGGCTGCCAATGGTGTAATCATTGTAACTACTAAAAAAGGCTCGGATGGTCCGGCTCGTGTATCCTACCAGGGTTACGTATCCTGGGAGCGCATCGCCAACGACCATAAAATGATGACAGCCTCGCAGCTTCGTCAATATGCCGAGGAGAACAATATTCCAATCCCCAATGACAAAGGAGCCGACACCAATTGGGCAAAAGAGACACAGCGCACTGGTTTCGCCACTAATCACAACCTCTCCATCTCCGGTGGCACCAAGAGCACGAGCTACAACGCTTCGGTGAACTATATCAAGCGTGACGGTATTATAAAAGGCGTAGGCAACAACCTTTTCACGGCACGTGCATATGTTGAAACAAAACTTCTCAAAGACCGTCTCCTTTTGGGAGCCGGAGTCAACTGCAACATCCGCAATGAATCGGGTGTCCCCCGCAACAAGCAGGGAGCTTCAGTATACGAGGCAATGTATTATTACTCACCCCTTGAACCGGTGCGCAATGAAGACGGATCGTGGTATTCCAATACAGATGTATCTCAATATTACAACCCTCTTTCACAGGTATATGAAGATCGTTCTATGGCAACTTTCAAGCGTTGGCAAGTAACGGGCAAGGCTCGTCTGAAAATCCTTGAAGGACTTTTCCTCAACGGCAACTTCGCCTATGAGAACCAGAACAAGAATTACAAGGAATATCTCTCTACCGAATCGCAGACCAATCATCGTCATGGTCAGACCACACGGGAAGTTCTTGACTGGGAAAGCAAGCTTATGGAAATCTTTGCCAACTATGACAAAGACTTCGGTGAGGATCACCGCATGGCACTCATGGCAGGTTATTCCTGGGAAGAGCGCAAAGACGAAGAAGGATTCGGTGCAAAAGGCTACAACTATTATGACGACTCCCTTGGCTGGAACGACATAGGTATGGCAAACTCATGGGATACAGATCCTGTCTGGGGCAAACTTTATTCCAAGACCCGAATGATTTCGTTCTACGGACGTGCCAATTATTCCTATAAATCCAAGTATCTCCTTCAGGCAGCTGTACGTCGTGACGGAGCCTCTACTTTCGGATCTAATAACAAATGGGCTACTTTCCCCTCAGCTTCCGTGGCATGGCGCGTGACAGGGGAAGACTTCATGGAACAGAGCGCAGGTTGGCTACATGACCTCAAGCTCCGCGTTGGCTGGGGACAGAGCGGTAACGCTAAAGGTTTTGACGCCTACACTTCCCGTTTCTATTATCAGGCAGGTTCCCGTTTCACATATGTAGACGAAAATGGTGTGGAACACAGCTACAAGAGCCTCAATGCAGCACGCAACGTGAACGACAACCTTAAATGGGAGACAACCTCAATGCTCAATATAGGTCTTGACTTCGCTTTCCTTGGAGGTCGCATCAACGGTACAATCGAATATTACAACAAAGACACTAAGGACATGATCTGGGATTATCCTGTGTCAACAGCCATATATCCTGTAGATAAGCTCACGGCAAATGTAGGAAGGATGCGCAACCGAGGTGTCGAGATCTCAGTTAATGCAGTTCCTTTCCAGGGACCTTTCACCTGGACCACATCACTCAACTTCTCGCATAACCAGAATAAAGTGGTATCAGTATCCAACTCTGAGTTTAACGCCGGTGTCCTAAACCGCTACGACCCGAACCTACCCGGTCTGTCGCAGGGATGCTCAACTCAGCGCATCGTTGAAGGCGAGGCTATCGGAACTTTCTACCTCTGGGAGTGGGCAGGCTACAACGAGCAAGGACAGTCAACATTCTATTCGCGCGATGTCAATACCGGCGAATACGAACTGGATGCAAACGGAAACCGGATGACAACGCAGAACCCGGGAGAGAAGGATCGCGTGAAATTTGGCAGCGCCCAACCAAAACTCACAATGGGATGGAACAATAACCTGACGTGGAAGAACTTCGATCTCAATCTCTTCTTCACCGGAGTGTTCGGTCAGAAGATATTCAACGAACCCCGCGCTTACTTCTCCTATATCGGTGCAATATCGCAGGGTAAAAACGTGCTCGCATCCGTGCGCGATGAGCAACTCGCCACCGATGGTCTTGCACACTATCCTTCCAACCGTTATCTCGAAGACGGCAGCTATTTCAAGCTCTCCACAGTGACTCTCGGCTATACATTCCGCAACTGCTTCAACGGCTGGCTCCGCGACATTCGCGTCTATGTATCCGCCAACAACGTTTTCACGATCACCGGCTATAAAGGTCGCGATCCGGAAATCAATCTCGGAGNACTTGAACCGGGACACGACACCCGCTGGGACCATTATCCCCGCACTCGTCAGATTCTCGTTGGTCTCAACGTCAATTTTTAAGAAAACACAGGATTTTTAAGATTAAACCGAAAAAATGATCATGAAATCATATATAAAAGCGTTGATGCTGGGCACAGCTTCCATTGGAATGACCGCCTGCACCGACCTCAATATAGACCTTGACACTCGATATGAAACCCTACCGGACAACCCGATCGCGGTAGAAGGAGAATTCAACAGCTGTTACCGTTATCTCTACAGCTGGTTCAGCCGCGACTTCAACGAAGCGGTTGTAAATCAGGGAGACGAGATAATGGGCATATGCTACACCATCGGCAACTATTATGACGATGGACGTGCCATCAACGGATCCATCCATTCTCTCACCCTTAATAATTGGAGCACCCGCATGATCGGTGGTTGCATGGAGGGTATCACCCAATGCAACTCCAAGATTCTCGCCTATGGAGGTCCGGAACATAAGGATGCCATAGTGGCTCCCGTGCGTGCCATGCGTGCCTACTATCATTTCTGGATGATGGAACTCTATGGCGATGCGCCCATTATTGACCATGTCGTGCAGGAAGGTGAACGTATAGACCGTCAGCCCCGAGCCGATGTTGCAAAATGGATTGAGGGAGAGCTTCTCGAAATCCTCAGCCAGGAAGACGGACTCAGCAAGAAGAATGACGCCTCCACCTATGGCAAGCCTAACTACTGGATGGCAGCATCTCTACTTGTGAAACTCTATCTCAACTGGGGAGTATATACCAACCCTGTCACCACCGTGACCAATGACACCCCCAACGAGAAACTGAACGATTGCGTGAAATGGTGCGATGAAATTATCAAGTCCGGAATTTTCGAGGTAGGCAAAGGCTACCGTAAAAAATTCTTTCCGGATAATGGAGTTCACATCAAGNACTTTATCTACGCACATGATGTAGATCCAGCCACTAAAAACGATGGAACCACCACTTGGCACCGTTGGTTCGCTTTCAAGAAAGAGGGACTTCTATTACNCCCACCTTATGGATGGGAAAACCCCATGTCCACCGCCGGAAACACTGTCATGACCAAAGAAGCCGCAGCACGCTTCAACCTTCCAGGCGACGAGCGTAACAAGATTGTGCTCAAGGGACCTCAATTCAAGATGGATGCCAATTATGAATTTACGAATGAGCCCGTGATGCTCTATAAGGATCCGACAAAGCCCAATACAATGATCGGCCAGTTGAATTATAGGGAAGACTTTGATTTCGATGACGGAAGCATATATTCGCTTGGCGACGAATCTCTACCTGCAGTAAACAAGACTACAGTTGCAAACGGCACAGCATTGCTGAACATTCAGAAAGGCGCACGTCTATGCAAATATCCTCCACGTCTTGAAGACTTCACGCTTTGGGAGCGTAAGCAGGCAAACGACTATCCAATCTTCCGCTATGCCGATATCCTTCTCACCAAAGCAGAGTGCATTATGCGCGGTGCCACGGCAACACTTGGTGCAACACCCGCCTCACTGATGAACGAAGTGCGTGACTGTTCTTCCGCTCCGCACGTAACGGGCACACCGAGCTTCCAGGAACTTCTTGACGAGCGTTCACGAGAGTTCATACTTGAACCCTGGCGACGCAACGACCTTATTCGTTTCGGTCAGTTCGAGGCAGACTGGGGCGAGAAAAACCGTTACAAAGTGTGGGACAATGCGGAACACACCGAGTTCCATTGGGTGGAGCGTCAAGGAGCAAAAGACCCCAACCGACGTCTGATGCCTATCCATCAGGACATCCTCAATTCAAATACAAACTGGAGCCAAAATCCCGGCTACCAAGGAGTCTGAATCGAATCCAGACAAAGAGTCTCCGCCCTCAAAGCGGTGGAGACTCTTTCTAAAATAAAAAAACATTAACCTTATAATTNACCTAATAAATTAAAGCTTATGCGTACTGATTACTTAAAACGCAGTCTTATTGTAGCCGGAGCCACAGTGGCTTTCGCAGCTGTAGCAAGTGCCGGCAACTGGGTGGATGTCACTCACAAATATATAAAAGATGCCGCCTATATTCCCGGCTGGCAAGGTGTAGTCACCGGCTGTGCAGAGGGAGTCGGAGAGGTTTGGAACGGTGCATTCCGTCTTTACCGTGTTATTCCCGATGCACCTGCAGGATCATATACACTCACCTGCAACGCTTTCTACCGCTGCGGAAACAATGATTATTCTTTAAAGAATATGAAAGGCAACGATGCTCTCTACACAGCATATATTTTCGCAGGCAATGACAAAAAAACTGTTGTCGGTCTTGTTGACGAACTTAAAGAAAGACCTCAAGCGGGAGAAACTTATGATCCCCAAAAGCATTTCCCCAATGGACTTTGGGATGCCAACGAGTCATTCAAAGCCGGCAAATATGTCAACACCTTAACTACTGAACATAAAGGCGGAGATCTTGTGATCGGTATCGCCAATACAGGTAGCTACGATGATGAATGGTGCGCATTCGACAACTTCAAGCTCGTAGGACCCAATGGAGAGGTTACTCTCGAAAACGGAGACTTCAGCACCGGTCTCGACAGCAAGCGCGAATGGGACAACTTTAATTCAGAAAATAAAGAAAAAACACCCGATATGCAGAAAGACGGTGCCGGAGGCGGTGACTATCGCAAGTGTGGTGGCTCTCCCTACAAATATGGACAGCAGATAGAGCTTCCCGCCGGAAAATATCGCTTCGGTATGCTGACATTCCATCGTTATGGCTCCACAGTAAGCCCTGAAGGAAAATATTTCAACCATAAATCAGGCGATGAGGCTGATGCATACGGGCGTGTTAACCGAACTCCGAAAGACTGGTATGTCGCCAATGATTATGAGGCACAGACCACCTATGACCATGCCTATATTTTCATGTCGCAGAATGAAACTTGTCCCAAAGACCTCAACTGGTCGGAGGATTTTGGTGAATTGACTGAAGGTAAAGATGTTCGCACCCGTATCAAAGACTGCTGGGAGATCTGCAAAGGTAATTTTGACGAAATGCCGGATAACAACACATATGGAAAGGAGGCAACTCGCGACTACGAAACAAGAAACAAAGTTATCAATTGGCATGACTCCGGCAACGAGCGTGAGGCAGCAGCCGCTTTCGTAAACGAGCCTGAGAAGTATTATCAGTATGTTGAGTTCGAACTTACCGAGCCTACCAAGGTATGGGTCGGTATGGGAAAAAACACCAATACAAGTGACGGTTACTGGCAAGCCTGGGCAGATCAGACTCTCAAGGTTTGGGATGAAAATGCAGGAGCCGGTGTTTCCGACCTTGTGGTTGAGGATGAAAACGCACCTGTTGAATACTACAACCTTCAGGGTATCCGCGTAGCTAATCCTGAAAACGGCATCTATATCGTTAAGCAGGGTAACAAGGTTACAAAACGCATTATCAAATAATACAATTTCAATCTAACCTATACCTTCGAGGCGCAGGAGGCCGTAGCCTCTTGCGTCTCATTTTTAAACAAGCTCTAAGTTTCTTTTAATATGGCTGACAAATTCAAACGTTTCCTGTCGGGAGCTGTTTTGCTGCTGAGCATATTGCATTTAAATGCATCCGTAACAGATTATGTAGACCCAAAGATAGGATCAGAAGGTCTTGGTCGGGTGTTCATCGGTCCGTCAATGCCTTACGGAATGGTCAAACCGTCACCAGATTGCACGTCATCGCCCAATAGCGGATGGCTGCCTATGCCCGTACAGGTAAACGGCTTCTCCCAGGTGCACGTGAGCGGCACAGGTGGCGGTCCAAAATATGGTAACATATTGATCCAGCCTTTCGAAGGAGAACTTAACAGTATAAGCCACATAGATTACAGGGCTGAGGAGACTATTGAATTAGGTTACTATGCAACAACATACGCGAACAGCAAAATTCAGACTGAGATAACAACGGCATCAAAAGCATCTGCTTATAGAATCACATATCCGGGGAATAAGAATCCGGCACTTATGATTGATGCGGGCTTCTTCTTGGGAGAAAGTCCTGTGCCTGATGCCCGCGAAGCTCAACAATTTGTCGGTTCGGAAGTGCAAGTGCTGTCAGACAGGGAAGTTTGCGGGCATAGCCGCATAAGAGGTGGATGGAACAACGGAAGGGCATACACCGTATATTTCTATCTGGTCACCGACAACCCGGCAATCAGGACTGCTACATGGAAAAGCGGTAAAATTTCAGATAGCAAAGACCAATATGACTCAGGAGAAAAGACAGGTGTGTTAATGCAATTCACACCGTCTGTAAAAACATTGAACATAAGAATCGGAATCTCTTTCATAAGCGCATTGAAAGCGAAAGAAAACCTTTTAAGGGAAACCGAGGGGAAAACATTCGATAACCTACGCGAAAAATTGCTTTGCAGCTGGAAGGATATATTAAACAGAGTCAAGATCGACCCTAAAACATCAGATAAGCACAAGAGGATGTTTTATACAGGACTTTATCACACGATGATAATGCCGGTGGACCGCAGCGGAGAGAATCCGCTATGGACAGACCCCTGCCCATATTACGATGATTTCTATGCAATCTGGGACACCTACCGCACATCGTCACCTCTGATAACGTTAGTAGGTCCTCTCCGCGAAACGGACATAGTAAATTCCCTTATAAACATATATAAACGGGACGGATATATGCCCGATGCCCGCAGCGGTAATGCTAACGGACGCACACAGGGAGGCTCAAACGCCGAAATTGTGATAGCAGATGCATTTGTGAAAGGTCTCGAAGGGATAGACTACAATTTAGCGTTGGAAGCCATGCTAAAGGATGCGACTGTCGACCCCGGAGGCAACCATGAAGCAGAAGGTCGTGGCGGGTTACGGGAATATAATGAACTGGGATATATACCACACGGCATTCCCCGTGCCGGCAACCGCACCGTGGAATACTCTTATTGCGATTATGCCATACACCTTGTGGCAAAGGGGCTCGGGCACAACGAACTTGCCTCCGAATATCTGAAGAAATCAGAGAACTGGAAAAATCTATGGCGTGACGATTACGAACACGATGGAACAAAAGGTTTTATCATGCCGCGTGACCAAGACGGCAACTGGCTTGATTATATCCCTTTCGGGCATTCGCAGAAGCGCAGACCGATGTTCAAGTACACGCCTGTGACCTTCGAAGGACCCTGGTATACACCCTGGTGGAGCATGTTCTTCTATGAGGCGTCCTCCTGGGAATATTCGTTGAGTATACCCCATGATGTAGAGGGGCTTATCGAGAAGTGTGGGGGTAAAAAGGATTTTGAGACCAGACTCGACAAATTCTTTGACAAGAATTATTTCAATGTCAACAATGAGCCGTCTTTCCTGTCTCCATGCCTTTATCACTGGATTTCACGTCCGGACCGAAGCAGTGACCGTGTGCTTGAGATAATTGAAAACAATTATTCAGACACTCCCGAAGGGCTTCCGGGCAATGACGACTCCGGTGCGATGTCATCGTGGCTCGTGTTTCACATGACGGGTCTGTATCCTAACGCCGGTCAGGATTATTATCTGATTCATACGCCTGTGCTTGAATCCGCGACTTTCACTCTCGGTAATGACCGAAATTTTTCCATNCGTGCCGAAAATCTTTCTGAGAGAAACAGATACATACAATCTGCAACTTTGAATGGCAAGGATTATCCTTATTCTGCTATCCGACACGCGGATATCATGAAAGGTGGTGAGCTGAGGCTTAAAATGGGTCCGCGACCGAAGAAGTGGGGGACTGTGATGTTTGCAGACCAGGAATGACAGTTGAAAGTTGATAAAAAAGACATTATGAAAAAGTTGTTTTTGATACTGATGGTGTTGCTTTCCGCATCTGGATTATATGCGGTTGAGAAAACCGATACGCTCAGGTTCGTCTATAAGCTTCATGGTCAGACCCGAAAGTTCAGGTATGTTTTCGAGCCGCAAGGCGATGGAGGAGTGACATTACACTGGGGCATAGAAAGAAATCTTAAATGGTGGAGCG
>NZ_CAJMXD010000026.1:0-16061 GCF_905219685.1 Barnesiella sp. CU968 | reverse complement strand
GATGACATATTGAGATCGAGCGGAAGAAAAACGGCATCGAAAGCAGGAAATTCACGTAGCAATTCCCCGTATGTCTGCGCATACCGCGCTTCTGACCGACACGCCATGATAACGGGCACGCCAAGACGGGCGAGTGCCCTGCAGATCTCGCGTCCGATACTTCCGCTGGCCCCTGTCACAATCACCGGCAGCCCCGAAGGGATATTCCCGAGCGAGGGAACGCCCTTACCTTTTCTCCCTTTATTCATAATCTGTTCTCTTTTAGAAAATTGTTTCCAAAATTACCCCATTTCTGTTTTATGTTATTTGTCTGGTTAACCTAAGAACCTGTTTAAATTTAAACAGGTTCCAATTCACCTTACGATTCCCTTGTCAAGCATCTTCCTTTTCACAAGCATCCTTGCCGGTGTGGGAAGTGACGCCACAAACACTATCGAGATACGGTTGAGTACACCGTTGATATACTGTTTCCTGCCTTTCAGCATACGGTTCACGGCTTTACGGGCGAAGCGTTCCGGAGTGTCAAGCACCCTGATATTGACTGCAAACCGTTTCAACGGCTCGGACAACCCGAAGAGGTCTGTCGCGATACCTCCCGGACAGGCAACTGTAACGGACACTCCGCTGTCGCGCAATTCATAATGCAATGCTCTGCTGAACACCCGTATATAGGACTTTGTCGCCGAATACATGGCGATTCCGGGCATGGGCATCCAGCATGACATCGAAGACATGTTCAGTATGCGCCCGCTTCCCCGCTCCTTGAATCTCAGAGCAAAAGTGCGGCTGATATTTGTGACGGCATCCACATGCAGACGTATAAAACAATCTATCTTGTGCTGCGGCATATCGGCAACAGGCTGGAATGAGAATATCCCTGCATTGTTTATAAGATAATCCGCCACAAGCCGGTTGCGGTCAAGCCATCCCGTAATCTCTTCCGATGCGCCGGGAGCCGTAAGGTCTATATGTAAAGTATACGCCGCCACACCGTGTTTCGCTGAAATCTCAGAGGCGCATGTCTCAAGTTCCTGCCGCTGGTTGCTGACCATAAGCAGGTTGCAACCGCGCCCGGCAAGCTCCCGCGAGAAACATAACCCTATCCCGCTGCTCGCGCCCGTCACCACAGCCAGTTTTCCGCGTATGTCCTTGTCACGTCTCATCCGTTGGTCTTTTCTTCTTTAGCGTTCTGACGTTTGATTTTTTCTATCTCTTTGCGGATTGCAGGGGTCAGGTCGGCACAATGCTTGTGACAAGCCATCTCCCTGGAATACATACGGGCGATGCAGTAATTGACATGATCACAGCCGCAACGGTGTGTGTCATCATTTCGCATGCGGTTCACAAAATCCGGCTCGTTGAGCAAAGCCCTACCCATCTGCACGAAATCGAATCCTTCGCGGTCAAGCACCTCATCCGCATTGGCGCGGCTGATGACTCCGCCTACATACACCAGCGGTAAATCCAGAGCCTCGCGGAACCGCCGGGCGTCATCAAGGAAATAAAGCTCCCTGAACGGCACGGAGGGTATCATGTATTTCCCGGCAAGACGCACCCCATATTTGAGCCACAGCTGTTTCATGTAATGGGTCATGGAATAGACAGGCATACGCCCGCGCATCACATACATGGGAGCCTTGCTGACAAAACCGCCGGAAAGCACCATGGCGTGCACACCGCATCTCTCTATCTCCCGGGCTACGGCAAGACAGTCGTCGATCTCAAGACCACCTTTGAAACCGTCGCGCATGTTGGTCTTCACCAATACCCCCATATCAGACCCTGCTGACTTCATCACCTCCTCCAGACACATCTTCATGAATGTCATGCGGTTTTCAAGACTACCGCCGAATTCATCTCTGCGGCGGTTGGTGTATGGCGAAAGAAACTGGGAAATCAGATAGCCATGACCGGCATGCACCTCCACACAGTCGAAACCGGCATCGCGGGCGGTGTTGACCGCTGTGCCGAAATCCTTTGCCATCTGTTTCAGCTCATCTTTGCGCAATCTTCTGCAGAATGTGGGTGAATACAGATTGAACCCGGTGGATGCTCCCACGGGGATACAACCGGCAGTGGAGCGGTGTGTCATGTTGCCGCAATGACCGATCTGGATTGAAGCTTTGGCTCCTGCCTCATGTATGCCGTCGGTTATCTCCCGCAATGGGTCTACAATCTCCTGACGCAGCCACAACTGCGTCTTGAACGACAGCGCGGAACGGTTTATGCCGGCATACGCCAACGTTGTCATTCCCACTCCCCCTTTTGCCACGGATATATGATAGTCGCGAAGCATCGGTGTCGGACCGTTGTCACGTCCCATGCCTTCGAATGCCGCCGACCGGATTGTGCGGTTGCGCAACTCCACCGGACCTATTTTCGCCGGCGTGAAAAGCTTATTCTCCATAATCAATATAAATATGGTAAGATATATCTTCTGTCAAGTTTCGAATATTCATCTCCGAACTCCTGCTCGTAACGCTCATGAAGCTTGCGGGCACGCGGAGCCAGATTTGCGAAGGTCCAGACCGCAAACGCCACTCCTCCCAGACTCCAGGTGAGTATGGCATAACCGCACCATTCGAGAAATTCCCCGAAATAGTTCGCAGATGTAACATAACGGTAAAAACCTCCGCGAGGGATGTAATGGCGCGTGTCGCCGGGTTTCCTCAGATTGCGTATGATATGGTCGGAATGCCAGTTTATTGCCATGCCGGTGAAGAAAACCGCCGAACCGATAATGAACAAAGGACTCCACAGCCAAGATACCTTATACATCCCGTCGGGTGCTACATAGAACAGCCACCCGCCTATCATATACGCGTTTATAAGATTGAATAAAATACCCATGACAACTATGGCAAGCGGCATACGGCTTTTACCCTTGATTCTGAAAGGAAACACGAAAGAACGCTGGAAATAATGAAAAAGGAAATAGACAGCCATAACCATCGGTGCGGCATCCGATCTGCGTGGACTAAGCAGCCAGAACAGAAGCATCGCGAAAAAGACAGGCGACTCCATTAACACCCAACCCGCACGGTTTCCTACAGACGGTCCCCACTTCCTGCTGTACATCATGCCATATCCGGCTGAAATGCGCTGTAGGGCAATGAACACCACGACAGCCAGCCCCAGCATAATCCACACCACGGAATAATAGAAATCCGGACTAAAAATATTCACGTCAGTCATACGTCATCAAGAAGATAGATAAAACAGTAAGTTGTTCATACTGTATCGGTCAACGGAACATTTCGAATTGACCGTTACAGAACAAACAAAAATAGTTTAAAACTACCAAACGCACAAACAAATTTGGCTAATTTGATTAAAAATTGGATGAAATCACCCTTAAAGCTTCTTTTTAACGTCAAAAAAAGCATAAAAAGTGTCAGCGATCCTCAATAAACGCGGATTAAAATTTGCAATCTAAAAAAATATGTATAACTTTGCAGAGATTTTCGGGGCGTAGCGCAGTCCGGTTAGCGCACCTGCTTTGGGAGCAGGGGGTCGAAGGTTCGAATCCTTTCACCCCGACAAACAATATTGAATGCCCAGGTGGCGGAA
Source organism: Barnesiella sp. CU968 (assembly GCF_905219685.1). Lineage (NCBI taxonomy): Bacteria > Pseudomonadati > Bacteroidota > Bacteroidia > Bacteroidales > Barnesiellaceae > Barnesiella > Barnesiella sp. CU968. Next base: position 12,491 of record NZ_CAJMXD010000026.1, on the reverse strand, counting down.
TGGTAGACGCGCTCGTTTCAGGTGCGAGTGCTGCGAGGCGTGCAGGTTCGAGTCCTGTTCTGGGCACCTATATTAACCGTAAGTGATTGATTTTCAATACTTACGGTTTTTTCATGCCAATTTTTGTCAGCAAATTGTCAGCGAAGGTCGAAAAAATATGATTTTTTACCCTCTTGAATCGGGCTGAATTTTGTTGCTCTGTCGGTTTTTATATTTTTTAACTCTTTTTAATAAAGTCCGATTCGAGCTTTTTTGAAGTTGTCTGCACCATATAAATAAAACGAGCCATCCAGAACTTGCGAGTGGCTCGTTTCTATTGTGATGAGAATTGACTTTATCAGGATGTTGCAGCCTTCCTACGAGGCTTGCGCTCTTTCTTTTTCTTAAAGAGTTTGTAGTCGATTCCGTATTTCTTCAATCTCTTGTCAAGGGTCGGTGCCGTGATGCCGAGTGCCTTCATAACATCTACTTTCTTCCCACAGAACTTATCAAGGTAGAATATCAGTTTTCCTTTATCATCTTCAGGTGGAGTGTCCGATTCAACAGGAGTGATATGGAGATCCGAAGCGGTGATTGTGTTTCCTGTGCAGCATACAACAGCATTTTCAACACAGCTCTTCAATTCTCGATAATTGCCGAGCCAGTCGTGTGCCATCAGCTTTATCATGGCGTCTGCATTGAAAACAGGTATTGCAACTATCCCTTTCGACCTGCAATAATCTTCTGCCATCTGCTCTGCGTTAGATACAATATCTGCCGGACACTCTCTGAGCGGTGGTATTCGCACAATATTATGGCTCAGCAAATCATACAGTCTGCGGTCAAACCTGTCTGTGCGGATTTCAGATATGTCTTTACATGATACAATCAAATGTGCCGTGAACGGTTCCCATATCTCCGACCCCACACGACGATACTCGCCTCTTTCAAGAATATCCAGAAGGACTTCCTGTAAATTTGCAGGAAGGTCTGCAATATCTTTCAGATAAAGCAGTCCCTTATCATTAGACTTGTCAATAAGCCCTTTCCTGTGCTGTTTTATTTCCGGCCTGAAACCCCGGACGACACCAAGAAACAGCTCCATCGCATTTTCCACATTCAATGTAGAGCATTGTATCTCCTCCAGACGGAAGACAGTGTCTGAGTCATCACGGTGGACGTGTTCTGCAAGATAGCTTTTGCCTGTTCCGACCTCACCCGTTATGATCACCGGCTTATGATGGTTGACAAGATTCCGGAGGTCGCTTACTGCCTTATTGTATTCCACCGATTTGTGACGATAGACCTGTGGCAATCTCGCAAGTATCTTGTATTGCTTAAGGATTCTGTCAAGTTCGGCTATGCTACCGTGCTCAATCTCATATATTTCCTGTGAACCCAGTTTACTTGCCTTGAAACCGACACCAGCATCCTGCTCCTTATAAATGGCCACGCACAGCAACCTTGGAGATTGTTCAACCCATGACTCTATAAGCCGGAGTCCTTCATAATCATCAATCTCAATGAGGGAAGCATTGAATTTTTCGTCAAGGATTTTTGTTCTTGCATCCATATATTCCTGAATCCATATCACATCATGTCCCTCTCTGCGGAGGGCATGATAAATCGGTTCTCCGGTACGTTGGTCGGGTTCATAGAGTAGAATCTTCATATACTAATGAATATGGTGTTTTTGAAGTTAAGCGACAATAGCAAGGGGGAATGATGCTGTAAGCTGCAACAACCCTCGTATGAAAAGCCGTTTTACGCTATAAAACAGATTCTAACCTTGTAATGTTTGCAAAAAGTATAACAATCAAACCGCATTTTGCACAAAAACATAAAGTTGTGAGAGGGAAATATAAAGCCTATTTATGTTTACACTTTATGTTTTAACACAATTTGCATCGCCTATGTTTACATAGACCGCAGACATACAGCAGTTTATCAAAACTTTTATCTTTTTGAAAACCAAATTGATGCCCAAGAGTTATGCTTTCGTTAAAAGAATTTCATAACAAGCCCTAACCCCCAATGTTTATGACAAATATCAACACAATCGTTGAGGCGGCATTCGTAAGGCATATCATCAATGATGAACTTGACGAAATCAAAGAGGCTTTTGAGTCCTTTGCCTCTCATCTGATAAACTTCATCCACGAGCCTGTTCACTGGGTCGAGAAGCATCACTGTCTTGTAAGGCTGAATGCCATATTCCATGTGCATACGCTTAAAGTCAAGAGTGACATCTCACATACCTACTTGTCTCTTGCCCTCTCACTGATAAAGACAATGAAGGAGCTGCTGATTGAGACTCAGAAAGCAAGCGCGGATACGATAAGATCCTTTCGTTCCGGATTCTCCACTGGTGATGACACCGAAATCAGATGGACAGGAGGTAACGGAAATCTATATGAGTTGCTGAACGCTCTCCAGATAAGGAAGTGTTTCAACAACGGAAATATAGATACCAATGTACTCGTTCCTTATATAGCCTCAGTATTCAATGTTGACATCAATGTCGATGGATGCTATGAATCCAAGCGTACCATGAAGCAGCGCAAAGGTAAAGGCGACAGAAAATATAACCGTAGAAATATGCTTGACAGTCGTTCCTATTTCTGCGATGACCTCAGCGATTGTCTCAACGACAATCTTGTCGCTCAGGAAAAATCAGACGGAAGAGCTGCCAGAAAAAGTACTGTTGTCTGAAATGCCGTGACATACAATATACAGCGACAGCCGACACCCTTTCGCAAGGATGCCGGCTGTCTTTTCATTTACCCCCTCTGCGTTCAAGCAGTGCCTGAANATCGCCAAGGCNATAGTGGATTTTGCGTCCTACCTTCACAGGGACGAGTACACCAGCCTTGGCCCAATTATGTAATGTGGTATGGCAGACTCCGAATTTCTGCATCACTTCTGGTTTGGTAAGCAGTTTCTCAACTGCATTGTCGGCGGCCACTGGACAGACCTCACCGAGTATTCTCTCGACAAGACGGTCTCCGAGTATTACGAGGTCAGAATATTTTATCGTTATTTTGAAATCGGTGATACCGCTTTCAATGAGTGTATTGATATCAATCATGCGGTTTGGGTTCCTGTCGGGTTGTTAAGTGTGCCAGTCCCTGACAGGTTTTGGGACTGGCACACATTATAATTATAGTTTGGGGCCGGCGGCGCGAAACCCTCCGGGTGGAGTAGTTCCGCATCCTCCGATTACTATGCGGGAACTCAACGGCTCACGCTGGCGGTAGATGTCGGCTGGCTCCGCAACCATCGACTTTTTCGTGTCGGTGGTAGGAGTCTCAACTGTGTTAACCTGCTTGTTTTCTTCGCCGTCCTGTTCCTCTTTCTTTGGAGCGAGTTCTGCGGTAATTTTGCGGTCGAGAGCGGCAAGTTCTGATTTGAGTTGTTTCAACTCATCCTCCTTGCCCCACTGCTTGGCGACGATGGCTTCGAGCTGGGGAACGTCAGCTTTGAGTCTGGCAGTTCGTTCCTCATACTGGGCGATGATGCCGGGTATCTTTTCCAGTGCGTTGACGAAGTTCATACAGGCGGCGTGAGTGTCGCTCATGGCTATGAACCCGTTGTTGAACTTGTATTTGTAGTTCCCTTCGACCACAAAGCGGTTTTGAACGGTCTCCTTGCCGTCAACAAGATTACGCTCCGAGATGATGCTGATGGGGAAACCATAGACCTCGCCAATGCGCTGGTACTGACCGTGGGTATCAGTCTTCATTGCCAGACCTTGCAGGTGGATACCCATATTCTTCTCGTCAGAGAGGTGGCAGGTATCTATGGTGAGATTGTTGACGGGGTTGCCGTCTTTGTCTCGCTGGACGACCGACGCATACCGGGCTGCATCCTCTTTCATTCTCCCGATTGCCGCCTCATTGTTGGCAATGTCGTGGCTAATGGTCTGAAGCCTGAACTTGGAATCTGAAATGCCCTTGTTGTGGGCTTTGCGCTCAGATTCCAGTGCCGCGATACGCTTTTCAAGTTTAGCTTTTTCGAGAAGGTCGGTGTTACCACTGAGAATAGCCATATATTCCGAGAAGTTCATACCGTTCTTCTCATCCATAGCACCCTCGTCGATTGTACGTGCTCCGAGTGCGCCGGATTTGAGCTGGTCGATGAATGTCGCCTTGCAGTGAAGGAGATTGAACTTGTAGGAGTCCAATGACTTTTCCACAGCGTAGATTATTACATCTACCTTATTATCAGCATACAACTTGGCAATCTCGTTACCGGCTCGTATGGCTCTGCCATCCCTCTGAGTTAAGTCAGAGGGACGCCACGGCGTATCCAAATGATGGATACAAACCGCTCTCTGTTGGGCATTTACGCCTGTTCCAAGCATTGAAGTCGAGCCGAATAAAACTCTCACATCGCCACTGTTCATAGCCTCGATTACTGCCTTTCTCGACCTTTCGGTTTTACACTCTTGTATAAACCTGATTTCATGCGCCGGAATCCCATAATCCTCTATCAGCTTACGCTTGATTTCGGAATAGACATTCCACTCGCCGGGCTTGTATGTGCCGAGATCGCTGAAAACAAACTGTGTACCACGTTGGGCATCGTATTTTCTGTAATATTCTGCAATCATCTTGGCACAGTGCGAAGCTTTATTGTTCGGGTCGTCCTCGGCGTTGGGGTCAATCATACGCATATCAAGAGCCATCTTGCGGGCATAGTCCGTGGCGATGAGCATCTTTGCCTTTTCTTCAGTTTCTGAAAGCGGTGCCCTGCCGAGTATAGTGGCGTCGCCACTTTCGGCAAACTTCATCAGTTTTTCGATGAATGCCTCCTGTGCAGGTGTCGGCGGGATATTGTGGAGAATCTCATGTTTCTCCGGTCGGTCAACTCCCACATCTTCAGCGGTTCTATAATCAGTAATCTCATTATAGAAGGCCGCCAATTCAGGTACCTTGATGAAGTAGCGGAAACGATCCTTCGCCACAATGTGATTGGTCACATTGAACTCGAAGTCGGTAGTCTTCTTTGCAAAGATTGCCGCCCACGCGTCAAAGCATCGGATATCCTGACGCTCCAGCTCGTTGGGCCGGAGATACTTGAACAACAGATACAATTCAGTAAGCGAGTTACTGATTGTTGTACCCGACAGGAATGTCGCTCCCAAATCCTTACCGGTTCTCTCTTGAATGGTACGGATTGCGTAGAGAAGATTGAGCGCACGTTGTGAGCCTTCCGAGTTGCCGAGACCTGCCACACGGTCATGTCGGGTGTTGAATATAAGGTTCTTGAACTGATGCGATTCATCAACGAAGATATGGTCGATGCCCATCTGCTTGAAGTCAACGACTGCATCCTTGTTCTGCTCCATCTGATACTGAATGGTGGCAATCTTGGCGGTAAGGTTTTCTTTACGCTTGATAAGACCTTTCAGCATACCGCGGCTGATGTCGTGGCTCTGCTGTTTCAGCACTTCGAGGTTTTCTTCAACAGTGTCAAGTTCAGCCTGAAGGATTTGCTGCTGCATTTCCGGTGACTGCGGGATCTTGCCGAACTGGTCGTGCGACATTATCACGCAATCATAGTCGTTGTTCTTGATCTGGTTGAAGAAGTTGACGCGATTGTCCGCCTTGAAACTCTTTTCATCGGCAAACAGTATCCGGGCATTGGGATAGGCACTCTGATATGTCATGGCAATCTCGGCGACATTGGCTTTAAGACCGATAATCATCGGTTTGTGTGCCAGTCCAAGACGCTTCATTTCATGCGCTGCAATACACATTATCAACGTTTTACCCGTCCCCACCTCATGGTCACACACGCCACCTCCGTTCTGTTTCAGCATCCATATACAGTCCATCTGACTTTGATAAATGGAGTGGATTCCATACCTGTCACCCAATAATTTCATATTGAGGTCAGGGAACGTCTGGTGACTGCCGTCATACTGCGGACGCACGAAACAGTTGAACTTGTCATTGTAGAGGTCAACGAGTTTCTCCTTAAACTCCGGCGACTGTGCTTCGAGCCATTCGCTAAATCCGTTTCTTATCTCGTCAATCTTGGTATTGGCAAGTTGGATAGCCTCGTTGTCAGGCACTTTTATATCATGACCGTCCTCGTCCTTGCCCGCCGACTTTTTTATGTCAGGAACAGTGTTATGAAGGGCGTGTTTCAACAGGCTCATACCGTCGTATGTGCGGTAATAGCCTCTGACACAGAACTCCTCCCAGATGGTCATGTTCTTTCTCGATGCCTCCGCCGAGTATTCATCCATAGATGAAGAATAGGCAATCTTCACATCGGTGTGAAATAGATATGACATATAAGCGGAGTAGATACCCGTTGGAATCCATCGCTCACCGAAGTTGAAATCCAGCTCGTCAAACTCGATGCGGCGCGGCCGGGCATCCTCCAACGCTTTGAGAGAATCTTTCGACAAGGCGATAAATGGCTCTACGCCGTCATATCCGGGGAAGTCCTTTATCCGTTCTTCCTCATGGCTAATCCATGCCCTGACATTATCGGCTTTTGCCACTACATTTCCAGCTATGAAACGGTCTTTGACCTCATAGCTGCTGACAAGAGGATTATAATATATGTGGCCCGCCAGACTCTCGGTAAGCGCGGATTCGTCCATATCGACCAGACTTGACATATATTCAAGGTTGACGACACCGTATTTATTGAGCGATGCGGTAAGAGCCTCCAACGGTGTATCCACCGAAGTAACCTCGTCAACGGCGAATGACACCGGATGGTCGAAAATGTCAGCCTTGACAAACCGACCGTTCTCGCCCCGCTCCAATGCCAGTGCGTCCCTGCCGTTGGCATCCATGAGAATAAATTTTACATTCTTTTTCTCATTTAGGTTGCCGTATTTCTCCACAAACTCATCATAATACTGATTGAGGTGTTCGCGCAGATGTTCCGACGGTTCATGGGTCTCAGCCTCATAGTTATAAAGCTGCTGATACGTTTCCGACAGAGTGACATAGAGCATGGCGCGTTTCGCCTGTTCCGGTTTCAACTCCAACGGATTGAATGTCGCGCTGTTCTTGCGTACTTCCGAGAGGAAACCCACAAGATCGTCCTGCACCACCATACTGCCGTTGTGGTGAAAAAACTGAATATCCTCCGAGAAAGGACGGGGCGACATATCCCTTTCGACGGGTTCCGGCTTGACCGTTGAGCGTTGACCGGGAATGAAATCGCCTTCGGTGCGCTGGATTGTGGTACCACCTTCTTGGATAGTCTCGCCATTGGCGGCTTGTTTGGCGGCTTCCTCAGCCTCACGCTCCAGTCGCATTTCTTCCAACTGACGGTGGGCAATCGACATCATGGTTTCGTAAAAACCGTTGATGGGCGGATTGTCCTCCCAGTTGAGCGAGCCGTAAAATTCCAATTCTTTCTCACTGAGTGGACGGAATTTTTTGACGAGAATATCCTTGACCTCCACACTCGGCTTCGGCTTGGGAGCGTCATCAGCCGGTTTGGGCTGACGGCGAGGCTTGCCTATCGGCTCCAACTCTCCAAAGAGATTGTAGGCATACAGACGAGGGTCGGGATTATCGGTGTAATCGGGACTGCCGTCAGTTTCAATCTCTTTGACAGGTTCAACCTTCGGTGGCTCTACGGAAGTGGGGACAGGTGTTGGAGCCGGTTCAGGTCCAGGCTCAGGCTTTGGCTCTACTTTTGGCGGCTGATTGGGCGTAACTGTCTCAACCACCTTTTGCATGGGAGTCTTTTTCAGTTTCGGGTCTTCCAACTGCTCACAGATTGCCACACGTTTACCGGCCCGCACAAGTTTTGGCAGATAGGTGTCAAGGGCGTGATGCGGAAATCCTGCCAACTCTATGCGGCTGTCAACACCGGTCTGGCGACGGGTCAGGGTTATACCCAATATCTCCGAGGCAGTAACCGCATCCTTGCCGAATATTTCATAGAAATCACCCACTCTGAAAAGCAATACGGCATCGGGATGTTTCTTCTTCATCTCCTGATACTGTTGCATCAGCGGTGTATTGGTGAGGCTCGACTTCTTTTCCGCCTTCGGAGTTTTCTCCTTTACCTCCTGCTTTGGTGTAGGAGTTGGAGTAACCGGGTCAGGCGTAGGCGGCTTGATAGCGTTGGAATTATACAATTCCAGATTCAAGCGCAGATGCAGCGATTCATCGAGTGCCTTGCGCAAATCCGCTGCAATACCGTCAATACCTCCGTCGTGGTGATACACGATTGCAGGTTTGCCATATTGGTCAGTACCCACCTTTGCATCGGTGCAGATTACATTCTGTGGAAAAGCCTGAAAGAATTTGTTTCCCGGCACCTTAGTATCTCGGTCAACAACCGACTGGATAAAGAACTCTTCATCAGCCGACAATGACTTCTTCTCGGTATGCTTCTGGAAAATAATCAGGTCAGAGCCAACATCAGTTCCAGCGTTATCGCTGAACGTGTTGTTAGGCAAACGCAATGCCGCCACAAGGTCGGCGCGTTTCACAATCTCCATGCGCACGAAAGGACTGGCGGCGTTCATCACACCCTGCGATGCGATAAAAGCGACAAGGCCGCCCTCGCGCACTTGGTCGAGAGTTTTGAGGAAAAAGTAGTTGTGTATCGACTTGGTAGCCTGACGATACGCAATTTCCTTGCTCACTGCATACACGGGGTCAGCCACAGCGAAATCTCCAAAAGGAACATTGGATGCAGCCACGTCGAAGTATCCGCTGAAATCGGAATCTATTTTCTCGAAGCCCTCTATGCGGGTCAGAATAGACGGATGCAGGGCTGATAAAATCTTGCCGGTGAGCAAATCTTTCTCATAGGCAAGCACTTCGGCGCCGGGGTATTTGTCATTCCGCAGGAAAGAATCGACAAACGCTCCCTGACCGGCAGACGGCTCAAGAAATCTTTTCACTTCGACCCCCTGATATTTCAGTGCATCGGAAACTGCGTCAACAACAGGCTGAGGCGTATAGAATGCTGTCAGCACCGAGGCTTTAAGCGAATCCATATAGTCCTTGAACTCCTTGTCATTGTGGCTGTAATCATGAATCAGGCGACGCAGTTCAACCGTAGGCGCAAACAGCTCTATATCAGACTTGCTCCACTTGGCAGCATCCGCCAGCTCGTTGGCATCATTCAGGATACACTTCAGTCCACCGAATCCGGCATACTTACGCAGTATCTCCTGCTCTTCGGCAGTCTGCGCTGTGCGTCCCGCAACACCGAAGCGAAAGGCAAGCCTTATCGCCTCGATATTGTCGCGCATAGTTTGTAGTCGGTTATAAGCCATTATTCAGTAGGGAGATAAGTTGTGAAATAGTCGTCGATTACACCGAGCAGCTCGGTCTTGAATGCTTCGTACTCAGCTGAATACGGCGGATATTTATCGGGAGAATATTGCTCACGGTAATCTTCGAGCCTATCCTCCATATCGGAGATGAAGAAGTCGTAGCCTTCTTCCGGGCAGTAATCGAAGAGTATTTCGCGGACAAGGTCATCGAAACTCTCCCCCTGATAGCCCTGCATTAGAGCTATCAGAGCCAGTTCCTCGGCGGTGGATACATCCACGCCTCCGCGTCTTGCCTCGCAGAACACATCGTATGCCTGATCAGCGCGGGCGGTGATGAAGCTGAGGTCTTCGGCTTCGGGATAGTTGTTGTTCGAGAGGTATGTCGAGAGATATCTCTCGTATGCGTCGGGAGTATTTTTCATAATTGATTTGTTTAGGCGTTTTCAGATTTGTTTTTGCTGACCACCTGCGTATTGCCGGCGGCATTGATGATCACTCGGGCTTTGAAGGTCTTGCCGCTGCGTGCGCGGAATCCTGCTATGGGAGGAGTGGAGCCGGTGTTGATGAGCGATGCGAGTTCGCTGTGAGAGAGTGTCACGCCATAAAACTGGCGGAATACATAGTGGCCGCACTCGGGATTGTCGCACATCGCCACTCTGCCGAAGGTCTTCATCACGCCCTCTGAGCAATGAGGACAAGGGATGTCTTCCTCCATCCGGGGATAGAGTTTCGCAGAAGCGAGAATCTCAGCCGTCACATCGCGGGTGATTTGTTTTATCTGTGTATCATAGGCACTTGCCGAGATTTTATCGCGTGTCACCTCTTTCATGAGGTTGTCCATCTTGATGACTTCGCAGATGTCGGCAATCTTCATCTCCCTGACTATGCCGTAGAGCAGACGGCCTTTGGTCGTGATGGAGATATGCCCCCATGCGTCGCGCTCGATGAGGCCGCTGGACTCCAGATGCACGATGTCCTTTGCGATGCCGTCGGCATTGATAGTGCCGCGGATTGCGAGAAGATCCTCGATGAGAGTCGCGTCGGTATAGTCCTCCGGCATAGATGTCTTGGAAGTGTATGCCCCCGCTGAAAAAAGGGAGACCTCCTCATTGGCTGTGAATGCAGGAACCGGCTGCGTATCCATCAGCGTGTCGGGGAACAGTGTGTGCCAGCCTTTTGTCTTGTAGCTTTCTCCGCTCCACTGGTAGCGCACTCCCTCGCACTCGGCGATGATGCGGGAGCGGATTACAACCGCATCCTTGGAGAATGTCTGGTACATACGCTTGACGATGAGATGATAGATGCGGCTCATGTCTTCGTCGAGTACGAGAGGAGGCACCCCGGTAGCCACTATGCCGTGTGTTCCGAAGTTACTCTTATCGACACCGCGACCGGGAGCAAATCCGAGATTTGCCATAGCCACCGAGGCGTAGTTGCTGTAAGAGAGCATCTTCTCCAGAACCTTGCGACACTCCTGATACTTACGCTGGGGTACGGTGCTACCTGCGGCGACAGGGTAAGAGATGAGTTTCCGACCGAAAAGACGTAGGGCGGCTTCGTAGGTACGGAGCGGAGTCATTCCGAATAGACGGGCTGCATCTATCTGGAGATTGATGAGATTGTAGAGCTTGGGGGTGCGTACCTTGTTTTCATTCTTCTCCACTGAGATAATCTTGACCTCTGAGGTCGCATTGGCAGTGACGCAGTTGGGTTCGATGCTGTGCAGAGCGAAGATGTTGCCGTTTCGATCCTTGACAGCCACGGTGGTATGCCGTTCTGTTGTCTGTTCCGCAGACTTGACCATAATATTGCGGTCGGCAATCATCTTCAGCACTGATGCGCTTGTGCGACCGATACGGTATGTGCCACGGCCGGCGGCGAAAGCCAAAGCGCGTCGGGCGTTGACACCCACGAGCCAGTCCGCTTCGTCACGGAGACGGGCTGCGTTGTACCATTTGTCATACTTCTCCGCAGGCATAGTATAGGATATGGCACGGTTGACACCCTTGATGGTCAGGTCATTGATGATAGCACGGCTGTAAGGGAGCGTGCAGTGCAGGTAGGAATAGAGATAGCGGAAACTCATCTCGCCCTCCTGTGTGGGGTCGGTGGCAACAATGATGCTCTCGCTCTTGGCAAGCAGCGACTTGATGATGTCGAGCTGCGCGTTTGCCTCCGGGGTCATCGATTCCCCGTCCTTGCCGCTACGAGTGGTGATGCTGAGCGTGAGATATTTGGGGAGATGAGGAAAGCTCTGGTCGCGGAACCAGTAGGAAACGAGTCCACGGGGAGTGGTAATCTCAATCATTTTGGGAGTCATCCAAGTGATGAAATACTTGCTGCCGTAGAAGTGACGGTTGCCTTCGTTGTCGTTGGCTGTGGCACGTGCGATGGCGAGTGCGGAAATCTTATTTTGGGCGATGATAGTAATCATAACTAATTGTGTTTGTGGGTTTTGTTTTGAAATTTACTGTTCCGGAAAGAGTATAAGAATGGCTCGCAGATGCTTTCACACCTGCGAGCCGTGGTGTGAGTATCAGCTGTTTAGAGCTTCTGCCCTGACTTCTTTTTTTGTTCCGGTTTGGGTTGTGTCTGTCCCTGTTCGAGCGGTTCCTTCAGTCCCTTTGTCGCCTCGTTGGTCTTACCCTCGGAGTTGACCGCGACTTGAGTCTTGCTCTCATCCGCCGGAGTTATGACCTTGGCGTTATCTGGATCAGTGTTGTAGGTGTATGGACGCTGCTTTTCAGGATTGAAGCGGATGTAGATAGTGCTCGGCACTCCTTTCGCATCCGGGACTCCATCGACCTTGATGGTCTTTCCGGCGGTGTAGTCTGCCTTCTGCTGTTCGGAGAACTCGACTCTCTTCCACTTGCCCAGAGGCTTGATGCTTCCGTCGCTCAGTACCCAGTTGTTGGTGTTCTTTTCGGCTGGTGTATCACTCTTCTGCTTCTGTTCCTGCTCCTGCGACTGGGACTTCTGCTGTCCGAGGCGGGCATGGACAGGGACGAACTCTGCTTTCTGCTCGGCGGCACTGACCTGAAGCACGGCGGGGAAACTTTTTCCGTCTTTGAGCGTGACTTCCTTGTGGAGCTGCTTGCCCGATTTGAGGATACCGATTTCCTGCGGAGTCAGTTCCGTCTCGCCGATTTTGTTGCGGATGTAGAGCGACGCCACCGGGAGAGCGATAAGCTCGTTTGTCTTGCGGTCGATGCTGACGAAGCTGGGGATTGTGTTGCCT
>NZ_CAJMXD010000025.1:0-16169 GCF_905219685.1 Barnesiella sp. CU968 | reverse complement strand
GCATGGGGCGGTATGGGGACCCCGGTCATTCTGTCGCCTCCAGGTCTATCATGACTTTCATGCATTCCTCCCGGTGGTTGTCGATGCAGTCGTAAGCCTCGTTGTATTCCTTGAAACCGAAACGCTGGGTGACAAGCGGGTCTACGTTGAGACGACCGTCGGCAAGCATCCCGTCGGCAAGAAGATAATCCTCGTGCAGATACATCATCGAGCCGATAAGCCTTATCTCATGCTCGTCGAGAACCGCGAGATTCACTTCCGGATTCTTGGAGAATACGGCAACGATTACTATGTCACTGCCTTTCTCTATGTTCGCGACAAGATCCGTGATGCATTTCTGCACGCCGGATACTTCAAACGCGCATTGGAAACCCTCGTCTCCGAAAACACGTTTCACCGCATCCTCAAACGATTCCTTTGCGGTGTTGGCGGTATTTTCAAGTCCGCACTCGCGGGCTTTTTCGAGACGCAGGTCGCTGACATCGGTAATCAGCACTTTCTTCGCTCCGCGACCTTTCACAGCCTGCGCCACAAGATTCCCGATGGTGCCGGCACCGGTAACTATCACATTCTTGCCTTTGACATCGGTGCGTCCCGAGGCGTGGATACCGACTGCGCAAGGCTCCATTATCGCGATCTGTTCGTAGCTGAGGTGCGGCGCACACCTTATGATGCGGTCTTCGGGCACCACGAAATATGGCTGGGCGCACCCGGGAGCCTGAAATCCCTGCACTCTGAGCTTCTCGCATACATTGGGACGCCCGTTGCGGCAGGGACCGCATTCGCCGCAAACAAGCTGCGGACGCGCTGTCGCCTTGTCACCGGGTCTGACTGCCGTGACACCCTTGCCGACGGCAACAACCTCCGCACCGTATTCATGCCCCTGGATAACAGGATATGTTACAAACGGATGCTGACCGTGCATCACGTGTATGTCCGAACCGCACACACCGATCTTGTGTATTCTGAGAAGAATTTCGTTGTCTTTAAGGTCTTTCGCTTCCGGAGCTGGAACTTCGAAAAACTCTATGTCGTGTGGTTTTATTACTCTTGCCTGAATCATTTTGTTCGTTCTGTTTTGGTTTTGTATTTTTTTATTCTGTCATTCAACAGTTTTCTGACATCGTTCCATCTGTAATATTTTCCGTTATGGTTTTTCAGGGGCAGGGTGACCTCATGTTCGTTGAGAAGTATCTTTACGAGAACCTCACCGTCATTCTTTCTGACCGGACGGTAGAAAACCATCTGCATGTTTGCCGCCATGGGCGTTATGTCATAAAGGTTCCATGCGGCAAGCAGTTTCTCAGGGTCGTCAGGCACCTTGTCGTATCCGTCAAGGCACATGAGAGGCACAAGAGCCATGAGCACAACGTCATGACCGAACCGCAGGTCGGCTGCGCGTCCGTTCCCCGCCACGGCATTGTCGCATCGTCCGACGATGTCTTCAAGCAGAGGCACCGCGTAAGCGAGAGTCCATTTTTCGCAACCTTGATGACCTCCGAATTTGGCGATGCCTCTGAAGTTCTCGGCAACAGTCATCCAGTAAAGCTGGTCAGGGGTGTATATGTCCCACATCCGGTTTTCAGGCATTACGTTTTTCTGGTCCGATACGAGATAGAAAAGATAGAAAATGAAATTCATCTCCTCCTACTTGTTTTTGAAGACATAGTCTGTGAAAAGTGAGTCAAGAAAATCTTCCGACCCCATTTTCTCTCTTACAATCGCATGTGCGCGTCTGAGATACTCGCCGTTCCTGCAATAATCTTTGTATGCTGGATCCACCTCATTGGCGATTCCGTAGACATGGGCGAGAACAGCGGTGTTGCGGTCGGAAGCCTCGAACCCGATTTCCAGATCCGGGTTAAGCTCCTTGAGCCGCAGACAGAATGCATTCATGCTCATGACGCATCTGACAGTCATGGTTGATCTCGCGTCGATTTCAGCCCGGTTGGCGAAAACATCGGGGTAGTTGGAGAATGTTCTTTCGGCTATGCCCCGGTGTTGAAGGGTTCCCAGAGGGGAGAGACATCCTTCGATGCCGCGTGCCTGTTCGCGGGCGAGCATTACTCTTTCGAGGAGCTTACGCCCCTTGTCCGTGAGTTTCCCGGCTTTTGCGGCTCTCTCCAGAGGTTTTGTGACATTGGAATATTCCTTGTCATTGGCGAGCCATCTTGAGCCGTGGCGCCCGTAATGACTTATGTAGAAAGGTCTGTAGCCTTTCGGCGCATCGGAGATGATGCCGATGTTGTGGTCGGGATACGGATTGAAGAGACCCGCCGCCAGCTCTGGATTGGCGGCGATCTCTTCGCGTATGCCTCCGGATGCGGCTTTGCATGACCGGTTTCCTGCATGCGACAAAGGTGATGCCGCAAGGAATAAAGAAGTCAGCAGAACTGTTCCGGATTTCAGAAGATATTTCATATTCATTGTTGTCAAAGAATTTCGGGATTGAATGCGGCGGGACGTTCAAGGGTCGATTTTGTCTCTTTGCCGAAATAATCGGTCCAGCTTATTTCTACCGGCGCGTCGGGAGTAGAGGCTTTTGCGCGGAAAAGCATGAACTTGCGCGGATTGTGATAACCCTTGTTGTTCCATTCGTTGTTCCAGACAGTCGTGCGCACCATGTAGGACAACGTGTACAGAGGATTTTCCTCCTTGACCATCTCCACGGGAAGTTCCTTGCCGTTTTCGGTAATCTTCAGTTTCCCGTCCTGATCCCAAGCCCAGAGATTGACATATATGTAGTTGTCGGGAAGGTCGCTGTAGTCGGTCCATTCGGGATACATGGTGAGGAATGCGCGCATCTCCTCGTTGTTTTTGAAATAATCCTTCACACCGTTCATGTCCCATGCGTAGAACGCCCGTGCAGGGTCATATTCAAACGTCTTGTGTTCCCAAGAGATGTTGCTTCCATCGATATTGAAGAGTTCGTAAGCCACCGGAGTGCCGTCGGGACACAGGTTCTTCAGACCTGTGGCGCGGGTTCTCCACCATGCGCCGCATGTGCCGGATATGTTGTGTTCGGTGAAGTTCTGCATTTCTTCAGGAAGGCGGATCAGATTCTGCTTGTGGGAGTGTCCGCTGACAGAGTGCACGTTTTTGTAAGGTCTGAGTATGTCGAGGAGTTCGCGGGTGCTTTCATTGTCAGTGCGGATCATTATCTCGTCGTTGAGTGCGGACCAGTTTTTCTTATGATCGAATTTTTTCCATCGGAACATCGGACCGTGCATCGCCACGATTATCGGAGTGTCGTAAGAGACATTCGCGAGGTCCTTGCGCAGCCACGCAAGCTGCTCGGGAGTGAAATCCTCCTTGTAATTGCGTTTGTTGTTGATGCCGGTGTATGTCGGCGCAGGAGCCGGGTCATTGATATAATGGATGTTGTCGAGGAAAACGTAATGCACGTTGCCGATATTCTGTGAGTAATATCTCGGACCGAGAGCCTTCTGATAGGGGAGGGAAGCGTTGAAATCGGCATCGCGCCCCGGCTGCGCCTTGGGGTCGTTGTCATGGTTTCCCATGCAGCTGTAGACAGCAGTCGGGTAATTGGCGTTGTTGAGGCTTTCGCGAAATTTTGCTATAGGGTAGTTGTGTCCATACCAATAGCCATCCCATGAAGCATCGCCGAGATTCAGCGTGTACACGGGTATGCCCCGGGCGTTGAGACTCTCCACATTCCTGCGGATCACATCTGTGTAAGGTCCGGAGAATATCGACACATCATTACGCTGGTTTGCGAGATGCACGTCAGTGATGATGATTGTCGCGTGGCGGGAGTTGTCATTTTCTGTAAGGCGGAAATCGTGACGTTCGTATTTGTCAGCAGGAAGAGTGAAGTCTGCCCAGAACTGCGGCACCACATCATCGCGATATACATCGTATCCGGCAGGAGATGTAATGAACACCTGTGGATTCTGTTTTTTTGACTTGAGGTAATAGGCACCTTTTTTGTCGGTTTTTGTGAGTTCATATCCATCGGATACTACAACTCCAGGCACAGGTTTCCCTTCACATTCCACGGTGCCGGCGACGGTTACGCCTTTTCCGGGTTTCACAGGAAGCGAAGACCGGAACGTAGACTGAGCGTTCATGGCGGAGGCACATGTAAGAAGTGCCGTTAAAATGGTTAAATTTTTCATTGGTCGTTTCGTTATTATTGTTGTCGTAANGGTCAGTCCGGCAGCTGGATGTTTAAACAACTTCCGGGAACTGCAGTAAAGGTTCGTAAAGTTATAAATAAATATGTTCCCTTATTCATAGCTTCCCCCTTTCTTTCGGTTAAAGATAACAGTTTTTAATAACTCCAAAAAATGAAATTAGGTATAATGTGCTGATATGAAATAATATCACTTTTCGATTCTTAATATAGCCGAAGATATTCCGGGCATTTTCAGAGAGATGCCGTCAGCTGCCGATTTCACCTTGACATTGCCGTTGGCTATCAGTGTGACCGGCTTTTCCGCTCCGGTTAACGGCATGGAAGCGTTTGCCGCTTTCCCACCGGGATTAAGGGCAATCACATATATTTCCCTGTCGTTCTCACGAGTGTAAATCCAAGGGTATGGTCTTGCAGGGTCGCTAATTGATTTCCATTCTCCGGAGTTGGCAAGAGCCGGATGCTCATGTCGCAGTCTTATCAGCTTACGGGTGAAGTTAAGAACCGAATTGGGATCTTTCTCCTGCGCCTCTACCGTAAGTTTGCCGTTGTCGGTGAAAACCGGCAGATACAGTTTCTCGGCAGGAGCCGTAGAGAATCCGGCATTCACGGAGTTATCCCACTGCATGGGGGTTCGCGTGCCGCTGCGTTCCTCACGGGATCCCTCCACACTTGGCAATCCCTTGACATTTCTCATCATTATTTCGTCGCCATAATGGATGAAAGGAACTCCGGGCATTGTAAGGAGGAATGTCATGAAAGTCTTTATTTGGTCCGGGCTGTCGCGTCCTTCGGAGTTTAGGCGGTTGATGTCATGGTTCGCGGAGAAGAGCGAGATGTAGCCGAAATCTTTAGATTTCCGGTATTGCTCGCCATATTCCTCGACAAACTTGTCGTATGCGCCTTTGCCTGTTTTCTCGAAAAAAGCGTCTTTCCCAACTGATTTGTCTTTGACGCTTCCACGGGTAATCTGCTTGAAGCCCGGGCTTCTGTGTATTAGAAGGAAGTCCATGTCGAAGCCTCCCGGCAGCGACTGTTCCGGAACGCCCCATTCAGCGATAAGCACTTTTCCGGGATATTCGCGGTCAAGCCACTCGCGCATGTCTGCCCATAGTCTCATGGTCTCTTTTTTGTCTTTGTCGTTCTTGACGAGAGACGAAGCCATATCCACACGGAAACCGTCAACCCCGAGGTCGAACCAGTAAGCCATTATATTTTTCATTTCGCGTCTTACAGCCTTAGGTCCTGGGGCGTCAACAGGCTGCTGCCACGGTTTGGACGGATCCGGGTTCGCGAATCCGAAGTTCAGTGCCGGCTGGCAGGGATAATAATTCTTCTGATAGAAATTTCCTGTATATTTTCCATCGGACGGAGTGCCTGCCTTTGCCTCCTCTGTAGGCACCCACGGTCCCAATTTTGAAGAATCCGGATCCTCGAGAAGATAGCGTTTCCGTATGTCCGCGCTGTCTTTCGCAGAGATTTCATCGGCGAATATGTAGTAATCCGCATATCTGCCGTCCGGACCCTCTGTCGCCGCCTTGCGGAACCAGTCGGCTTTGTTTGACGTGTGTCCCGGCACAAGGTCGAGACACACCTTCAGTCCTCTTTTGTGGGCTTCATCCACAAGACGTTTTACGTCCCGGTTTGAACCGAAGCGTGGATCTACCTGATAGTAGTCGATTATGTCGTAGCCTCCGTCAAACCATGCCGACTTATAGATCGGGTTCATCCAGATGGCATCGACACCGAGACTCTTTACATAATCAAGGCGCGAGATAATGCCCGGCAGGTCACCTATGCCGTTACCGTCGGAATCCATAAACGAGGAGGGGTATATATCGTAGAAAACGGCATTGTCGATCCATTCCGGCGTAGTCTTGTGAGCCGAAGACGGGAAGCAGGCGAGAGCAATCACCGGTGCTATGGAAAACTTTTTCAATGAAAATTTCATATGTACTGTAGTTTATCTGATAAATACTTTCTTTGTTTTTGTTCCCAGTCTCATGACGTATAGTCCTTTTTCCGGTCTGGAAACCTTTATTCCGTTGATATTGTAAAACTCCGGGGGATAGCTGTATGAATCGGAATCAATGTCGAATATGGCACTCTGTTCATTCTGCGGAGTGTATCTGTCTATGCTGAAACCTTTTGGTCTTTCCATAACCTGTGTGTATACTGAACCATACTGGTCAGTGACCTTGATGGAGAGGGGAGATGTGGCATATTTAGCTGTGACAAGAAACAGATGTGAGTTCTGTGTCGGATTTCCCGAGTTGTTATGCCCCGTCTTCTCGAATCGCTGGCAGCCGTCGGAAATCATTGAGAACGGGTCGTAACCGCTGATGCGCGACACTTCAAGCGGCTTCCCGTCTTCCAAAACCTCCACTTTCCAGTTTGTGTCGTAGGCAAACACATTGATCAGTACTCTGTTCGGGATTTTGGGAGTGCCGTCTGAATTGTAGTCGGAACTGTCGAATCCGTATCCATTGGCAAGCCAGGTGTCGATATCCGCAGGGTTCTTGTATGAAGGCGCGAATCTGGAGGCTGTGATATGACAATTGTTAAGGTCATAGCAGCGGAACTGGTATCCATTGTCAAAGCCGATGCACTTGTAATATGTCTTCAGCTCCTTGCCTGAAGTGTCGAGCACCCTGTATCCCCCCGGAGAGCCGTCAGTGCAGACGCTGTTGCCATTGACGAAATATCCTGTCCACCAGAGGTTGCCCCCGATAGCTCCCACGTTATATTCTGTCATGTTAAGGTAAGAAACCGTGTAGTTGGTGTGTGCATGTCCTGTGAATACACGCACGTCTTTGAAACCTTTTACGCTGTTATAGAACTGAGAACCGTAGTTGTAACGGTATTTNGTCGGATCGGGCACATTAGGTTTCGAACACTGCGGACGATAGAACAGAGGGGCGTGCATGCATACCACAATGGGAGTGTCCATGCTGACATTGGCAAGATCTTTCCGGAGCCATTTTATAACACTTGTGGTTATGTTGCATTCGAATGTGTTTTTGCATTCGGCGTTTGTAAACTCGATATTGTCGAGCACGACATAATGTATTTCACCGATATTGAATGAATAATAAGTCGGTCCCCACTGCTCTCTGTAATCGGCGGAGGCTGCCCAGTCGCCGGCAATCTTGGGATTGTTGTCATGGTTTCCCATGCAGTTGAATATCGCGTCCGGATCGAGGAGGTTCATGCTTTCGTGAATCTCCGGTATGCCTATATTATAGGAATGCCAGTATGTGTTGTAAGACTGGTCGCCAAGAGTGATCACGTATACATCTTTGCCTTGTTTTCGGGCATTGGAGATGCTTGTGTTGATGTCACCTACGGCATGCTCCTCATATTGCCGGATGTCCTCGTTGCGTCCACACATCTGGATGTCGGCAAGAAACAGAATCGTATGGTCTGTCGCCTCGTCGCGCTCAAGTTCGAAATCAGCCTGTTCAACGGCAGAAGGTCTTTCTGTGTCTACCGTCTTGTAAAACTCCGGGTATTTTGCTTTTCGCGTGTATTTGTAACCTTTCGGGTTGCATACAAAAACGTGACCGCACTCCTTCGCCGATGCCAGATAATACCATCCGTTCTCATCGGTAAGCGTAACGTTGACGCCGTCTGATACCTGTGCGCCCTGTACCGGTTCATCGCCGCAATACACAACGCCTTTAATTGTCATTCCATCTTTGTCGGGAATGTTTCTGACAACGGCACCGAAGAGGGGAGATGCCGCCATTGCAGTCAGTATTATCGCCAGTATTGATTTCATAAGCTTTTATCTTATAATTATTTTGTCAGTATGATTGCCTCGCCTGCGGATGTATATGCCGGGAGAAAGATATTCTCTCTGTATCCTTATTCCGGTGAGTGTGTACCATTCATCGGTTACAACTTCGTCAGAAGAGTGATTTTCAATAGAAATCTCATTCACAGAGCTTGATGCGCGATATGTGGCTTTGATTTCCGTAATTGATATTTTACCCGAGGAGTTCCCTGCTTCACCCGGCTTAAGAGAGAATGAAACGAGTTTTACAGGCCAAATTGCAGCGTCAGCGGTATCAAGGTATTGTAACAGTAGATGCGGTAGTATATGAAACGGTTATTCCATCTTTCGTGTCGTTTCGTTCTTTTACCTTGACTGATGAGGTTGAAATTGACCAGTCAGAGCCATTTTCATGCAATTGCAATTCTGTAGATTTTGCAATTTCTACGGTTATATTCCGTGTTGATACTATAAGGTTAAGAGAAATGAGGAAGGGCGTGGCTGTAGTCCTGACAGACAACATCCACAC
The DNA here is from genome assembly GCF_905219685.1 of Barnesiella sp. CU968. NCBI lineage: Bacteria > Pseudomonadati > Bacteroidota > Bacteroidia > Bacteroidales > Barnesiellaceae > Barnesiella > Barnesiella sp. CU968. The sequence goes on along the minus strand of NZ_CAJMXD010000025.1, from coordinate 7,709 downwards.
CCTCGATAAGATTATTTTACAATAACTTTCTTATCATCAATTATATACAATCCGGGAGTTGTGGCATTCTCGACCTTCACGCCTTGGATAGTGTATATTCCTTTAGGAGCGGACTGAGTGTCAGATGCGATCTCATTCACGGCGGAAGTAGTAGTCTTGCCAGTGTTCTCAAATTCGAATGCATCGGCTTTCTTGCTTACAACAGGTGCTCCCGGAGCGAATGTGGGATAAAGTTCCATCTCTTCAAGGTTCTGCCCCCATACAGGATCCACATCCGAACAATTGTTCAGGAACCAGCACATTGCACCTGTTGATGCCCAGGTTTCTTCGTAGACTTTGTATACGCCGTAGTTGCCATCAACAGCCGGTTTGCTATAATCTGTCCATTTTATATTACTGTCAACAATGTTCGGGTAGAACACAGAAGGATTGGTAGCACTACCTCCAAAGAAGAAATTATATCCCCATCCATCCATCGGCTCAGACACACCAGCTATAAGTACAGTGCCGACTTTGCCGGGATTACCCGGTTTTGCATCGGCATTTGCCTGTTTTTTTACCTCGGTTATTGTGAAGCATCCGCTGCATACTGCCTTTGGTGCATGACAAGACATGCCTCCTACTGTAACGCCTCGTACAAGACCTGTGTTGTAGCAATTAGTGAATTTATAGGCGACATTTCCGTCAGACGGACCAACAAGTGCTGCAGCCCGACCTTTTCCAGTATCCGCACTGTAAGCGTGAACTTCAGCGGAAGTTCCAAGACAGGTGAATTCTGCGACACCTTCTTCGGTATCTGTGCATTGTCCAACAAATGAAGCACACTTGTCTTCACCGAAGAATGTCGAGAGATCATCGATTATTGTATTGCAGATTTTCGCACCGACACCGGCATAACCGAAAAGTGCCAGGTTTGTGCCTCCCTCAACTTCCATATTTAGAGACGAAATTGTATGGAAACATCCGTCAAAGGTGCCCTTGTAGGCAACAGCTTTTGAATTTCCTATAGGTGTGTGGGTCACGTTGTCCATGTCTATGTCTGCTGTCAGAACAGCGTTTGCAGTATTTTCTCCGCCATTTACTATAGCAGCGAATTCTTCAAGTTCGGCAGCATTGGAGATTTCATACACGCCTTCTCCGTTAGGGGTCAGAGCCAGCACCGGCATTGCTGCGAATGCCATAAATCCTAAGAATGTAAATTTTTTATTCATAATGTTTTTTGGTTTTACCGGATAGACGCGCAAGTCGTGTGCCTATCCGAGGTTAACAATTATCTATCGTGATTATTCGCTGATATATGGTCCGTGGATTGATTTGACTATGTAGCTTTCATCGCTGTCGTCAAGAACATATACATAATATTTACCATCGGGGAAGACCCTGATCACTATATGTCCGCTCCATGATTTGAAATTATTCTCAACTTCAGCAAGCGGAGCCTTGCTGCTTTCAACAATACCTGTTGTAAAGAATGAAACGTCAGGATTGGCTGCTACAAATCTTCGCATGCAGGGAATGCCGGGTTGCTCGCTCCTCCATGGATTGATCCATACCGTCTGTGGGCAAAGTTTATTCACAAGTTCCTCGCTGTTGGCGTTGGTTGAACCGTGGTGGCTCGCTTTCATTACTTCCACCTTGTTTACTACAGGTATTATACCTTCATCGGCATTGAGCCATGGAGCGGAAGATGTAGCCTCCCATTGAAGGTCTCCTGCAGTGAAAAGGTTGAATTTGCCGAAATCCATCATCAAGGCTACACTGAAAATATTCTCATCGGGACTGGCTTTGCTAATCTCAGTTTTAGATGTCGGTATGGTTCTTTTTGTATCATAACCGTTGCCCGTCCATGCATATCCGGATGCGCAAAGTATGCGAATTTTAAAGTCAGGATAGGCAGATGGATTATAACGCATCACAATCTGGTCATCATGACCGGGTTTTGCAACTTCATATATCAGACCTTTTGTATCCATGCTCCATTTCAGGAATCTCTGATAGTCTTTTATTCTATCATCAGTTCCCATGTTTATTGGAAGTGTATAGCCTCGGTCTATGATTTTTGTAAAATTAAGCAGAGTTCCGAGTTTTGCGATACCGTTCATATAGAAATTTCCTTCGGTATGTTTGGGAAAGTCTGCGTATTCCTCATATTTTTCAGGCCAAGAACCCATATGGTCTTCGTGAGTATGGGAATTGAGATAGTAATCTACATTCTCGCCACGCGGGTTGAAATGTTTAATATAATTGGCTATTATATCTGCACTTGAGATATGCCATCCCGGTCTTGCCGGAGTTACTGTCCCAACTCCTTTTTTAGTGCAAATCTCTTCTGTGACCAAAGAACCGGCGGCATCAATAAGCATGGATGTTCCGTCCGGAAAGATGTAGAAATTTGATTCACCTCTGCCCGTGCTTATGGAATGAATCTCAAAAGTGCCGTTTTGCCATAGTGGCATCTGTGAGCCGATTTTCACTTCGACTGCCGGTGCACCAGGGATAATAATTGCGTTTCCTCCATCGGAAGAATCCGAACAGGAAACAGTGGCTAAAATCAAGCCGATCGCAGTGGCTGCGCATAGATTGTTTGTCATTGGTTTCATTTGATAAAGTAAGTTAGCCTAAAAATCTTTTACCTTAAGATATTACCTGTGTTATTTTTAATGGGGTAAACAGTGTCTGCGGTTTCCATAAACCGCAGACACTGCAAGATGTCAATATCCGGGGTTCTGAATCATTCCAGGAATCAATGTCACATCGGAAAGTGGGAGAGGAAGAAGATACCCTTTTGCCGGATCAAATTTACGTTCCATGGTTTTGCGGAATTTTGCTTTAGAGTCGACAAGGGGCTGAAGATTTACAAGACCGTTTTCTTCGATTACCGGAAGCGCATCGGAGGGGAAGTAGTAATCACCGCTCTTGATGTTTTTCTGAAGTTGCGCTTTTGCCGGAAGGTCTATCACCGGGCGGTTAATCGCAATATCGCAAAGTCTCCATCGCATCAGGTCAAACCATCTGCGGTTCTCCCATGCAAATTCCATGCGACGTTCAGAACGTAGCTGGAAACGAAGTTCATCCTGATTGGTCGTTGTAACCGCAGGATAGAGAGAAGTGTTGGAGCGGGTGGTTTTGTATGCTCTTGAGCGAACGTCATTAATGGCATCAAGCACGCTCTGGTCAATTTCATTCATCTCTATTTTTGCTTCAGCATACATCAGAAGTACATCCGCATAGCGCATGATTATAGCGTTTGGATCAGCTTTTTTGTCGCTTAGCCACGCTTCTGTAACACCTTTTTTAAGAATTAGTCCGGTCCATGAAGCAAGAGTCTGAACGAGCTGTGAATCGTTGTTGTTAACTTGCTTACCTGTATTCACATTCAATACTTTGTTTTTTGACGGATCCCATTCAAAGCCGAGGAATTCTGTGCCGAATTCAACGGTAGTATATCCTAAGCGTGGATCGCGGTTGCGGAAAGGGTTCTGGCGGTCAAAAAGAGGAGATTTGTCGATAGGAAGGCCATCAGAACAAAGGAATGCGCAAAAGAGTTCAAGGGATGGAACCGCAAGAGATTTGCCGGAGTTATTCCTTGGAAGGAAAGAACTCATTGTAATAAGGTCATTATGCAGTTCGCGTGATCTTGGAATCATGAATACGAATTCGTCAGAAGCATAAGTGTCGATGTAGAACATCTTTTCGAAATTGGGATCAAGCTTGTATGTACCCAGTTCCATACATGCTTTTGCTGCCTGTGCCGCTACGGGATAATCAAGCATCCAAGAAGCTGTGCGTGCCTTAAAGGCATGAGCGGTAGCTTTTTTTACGCGGACGTTGCCGGTAGATGTCTCGGGGAGGAGTTCAGTAGCTTTGTCGAAGTCTTCGTAAATTCGTTTAATCACTTCAGACTGTTTCTCACGTCCCATTGCATATGCCTGATCTATTGTGATGTAATCAGTATAATAAGGGATATCACCATACAGGAACGTCAGGTATGAGTAAAAGCATGCCCTGAACATTCTTGCCTCGCCTTCGAATCTGTCAAGTTGTTTTTCAGACAGTTTCCCACGCTGTTTCTCAACGTTTGCGATTATGGCGTTACACCTTGTAATGGCTTTGTATGTATTGAGCCACATTGTTTTTACATATCCTGTTGTCGACATCAGAGCGCCAGTACTCCATTCATAGCCGTGACCTTGCTGTTCCCAGTCATCAGTCCAGCGGTCAGTATGCCATGCGCGGTTACATTCCCAATACCAGAGGTCAAGACGGTAAAGGTCATTCGCAGCGAATTCAAATTCCTCTATATTTGAGAACCAAGTCTCGGAAGATGCGTCTGCCGGCGGATTCAAATCAAGATCCGCACACGCCGTGCAGCCGATCATTACGGCAGCAGCCGATAATAAAGAATATATATACTTTTTCATGTTGTTTCAGATTTTGATTTGGTTAGAACGAAACTGCCACGCCGAAATTCCATGTGCGTGCGATATAGCTTGAACCGGTGTCTGTAGTCTCCGGATCCCATCCCTGCGGATAGCGGTCGATAGAGAACGGGTCGGAAACAGATGCGAACACACGGAGAGAGTTGAGTTTCAGTTTCTTGGTGATGTTCGGCTGGAAAGAGTAGCCGAGTGTTATGTTCTTGCAGCGGAAGTAACCTCCGTTGAACATCTAGAAGTCAGAGACCTGTGAGTTGTTTCCGCTTGAGCCGTCAATAGCCATATCTGATAATCTCGGATATTTGGCAGCGAGATTCTGTTCAGGAGTGTTGTAGTAGCTCCACGAAGTACCTATAACTTCACCGGTAAACTGTGTCCAGCCGGCAGCGTGTCTCTGATAAAGCATGGCGCGGGAAAGCATTTTATTCTGTTTGCCGATACCATTGAATGCAGCTGACATTTCAAAACCTTTCCATCCTAAAGCGATTTGTGCTCCATAGATAAGACGTGGTTGTGAAGAACCGAGCACAACGCGGTCATACTGTGCGCTTATCGCACCGTCAGGCAAACCCTCGGAACCGTTTACATCAAGATATTTAATGTCGCCTACAGTAGTGTTGGCGTTCAGCACGGGACTGTTTGCAAGGTCTTCGGCATTCTGATACAGACCGTTTGATTTAAATCCATACCATGACATATACTCTGCACCTTCCATTGTGATGGTGCCACCGCTTTCCTGCTGTTTCCCGGACATGTTACCCATGACAGAACGATAATCGGAGAGGTTGAAGTTTACAGAATATGAGAAATCGCCAATGTTGTCACGCCATCCGAGCTGAAGATCCCAGCCTTTGGTAGTCATGTCGCCTGCATTCTGTTTAGGATTGTCATAGCCCATGAATATAGGGAGCTGTATCGACAGAAGCATGTCTTTGGTTTTCTTCCAGTACCAGTCGAATGTCAGGTTAAGTCTGGAATTGAGGAATGTGGCGTCAAGACCTACGTCCCAGCTGTGGGTCGTTTCCCATGTTATGTCTGGAATGTTGTAATCGCGCTGAGATGCAGTCAGGACAGAAACCGGTTTGCCGGAACCGTCTACCATTACCGGGTGTGAGAATGTCATGCTCGCCTGATATGGATAATTACCGATTCTTTCGTTACCGAGAGTACCGTAGGAGCCGCGAAGTTTAAGGAATGTGAGAATTCTCGGGTCTACATCGCGTAAGAAACTCTCTTCGCTCATTACCCACCCGACGGATGCGGAAGGGAAGAAGCCTGTGCGATATTTGCGTGCGAATCTTGAAGATCGGTCCCAGCGTGCGTTGAACTGTGCCATGTAGCGTCCCTTGTAGGAATAATTTATACGCCCGAAAATTGAACGGTAGGCATTCTGAGTTTCTGAGCCGTCAACGCTGAGATTGTTTGTGTTTGCGTTCGTAAGATAGAAATAATCAGACAACTCCATTGCATCAGATGCTGCTTCCAATGGGTTTGAGCTTGCTTCATAATCCTCATAGCCGAGCATGAAGTCTGTGCGGTGATCTTCGGCGAATGTCTTGTTGTAATTGATAAAGAGCTGTTTTGTGCCCCATGTGTTGAGATTTCTGTTTTCAGTGAGTTTGTTAAGAGAGAATCCACTCGCGTAACCGGCAGGCTCATCGGGATTATCGGCAGTGTAGTAGCTGACTTTTTTTACATAAGATTTTTTTCGGGTGAAAAGCATTCCGGGTGCCCACACGCCGCTTATGGAAAGACCTTCGAAAGGGGTGATGATAACAGATAGTTTTGCACCCAGACGGTCTGTCCACTGATTGTTGCGTCCGCCTTCGTTCATAGTTGCCCAGGGGTTGCTGCTGTTATGACCCGCGGCATATGTTCCATTAGAGTTCACCGCAGGATCAAGAGGAGTCATATAAAGCGTCGCGGCAAGAGGATTGGTCTGAGGCTGATGTGTGATACCACGGCGGTAATAGGCATCAAGTCCGAACTGCAGCCATTTGGTGACTTTAAAGTTGTTGTTTACACGTGCTGTGAGTCTCTGGTAATCACGTCCTTCGTAGAGAGCTTCCGTGTATTCATATCCTAATGAAACCTTTGTCTGTACAACCTTGTTGCCGTAAGATACCTTGAGGTCATGCTTTGTTGTGGGTGCGGTTTTGCGAGTCATCAGGTCACGCCAGTCTGTAATCGGATACTCATCAGGATTCAAGGCGTTGTTTGAAAGATAGGAATCTATGTAATCCTTAGGATATGCAGAGTATTCCTGACCTTCCTGATTGCCGCCATCGTTCCATTTGAGTTCGTTGTACATGTTCATATAGTCGATTGCTCCAACGGGTTTGGGAGTCTCAGTAGACTGCACGAATCCGACAGTACCTTGATATTCGACCTTAGCCTTGCCCTCTTTTGCTTTTTTAGTGGTTATGAGTATAACCCCGGCTGCGGCGCGTGCTCCGTAGATTGAAGCAGAGGCTGCGTCTTTAAGCACCGAAATGCTTTCGATGTCGGAGGAGTTTACCGATTCCATTGAATCTGGTATACCGTCTACGATCACAAGCGGGTCGGAATCACCGATAGATGTGATTCCTCGCACACGGATAGTTGCCTCGGCACCGGGCATGCCGCTTGTGCGGCTCACATAGATACCGGGCATAGAACCTTGCAGAGACTGCGACACCGAAGATGCACGCATGTCTTCAAGCTTGCTGCCGGAAACGTTTGTGACAGCTCCGGTAAGGTCAGCTTTCTTCATTGTGCCGTAACCAACTACGACCATTTCGTCAAGAGTGTTCGCCTCTTCCTGCATCACGATTGTGAGATTGTCGGATGCGGCGACCTTGATTATCTGTTTCTGGAAACCGACATATGTTACCTGTAGGGTATCGCCGGGTTTAGCCTTGATTGAGAACTTTCCGTCAATGTCTGTGACAGCAGCGGTGTTTGTTCCCTTGACCATAATTGTTGCGCCGATGAGCGGCTCTCCCGATGGCTCGGTTACGATTCCGCTTATATTCTTCTGCTGAGCAGCTGCCGGGAGTGCGAGCAGGAATACGGAAATCAAAAATAGAGCGATTCTGTTCATAAGCTCTTGAATTGAGTTGTTTTTGGTGTTAGTTTCATTAGTTTTGGGATAGGGCGCATCCGCTGCCGCTCCCGAGGTTAACCATTGCAAATATAGGGCAGTATTCCTCACTAAATTGTGTAATTCTGCTACTTTAAAATATGGATGTAAGGTTTATCTCTGTGATAAAGAATTGAATGTAAATTTTGTAT
>NZ_CAJMXD010000024.1:0-16586 GCF_905219685.1 Barnesiella sp. CU968 | reverse complement strand
ACAAAAAGTATTTCTGCGTCAATGCGCCTTTTCAGGGCGTTTGCAATAGAAAGCGCAGGAAAGATGTGTCCACCAGTTCCTCCTCCGCTGATGAGTATTTTTTTCTTCATATGGATAATGGGAAATTATTGTTTGTTCTGGTAGTCGCTGAAGTTGGCTGCCTGCATGTCTTCGGGCAATTCCTTAAGTTCCGCGCGTATGTCTTTTTTATTTCCTGTGGTTACGGCGAAACGGCTTACCGAAAGCATCATGCCTATTGCCGCCGACATGACCAGTACCGATGTTCCTCCCTTGGATATGAATGGCAACGGCTGACCTGACACGGGAAAGAGTCCTGTTACAATCGCCATGTGTACAAGGGCCTGGAACACAATCATCACGGCGCATCCCATGATAAGGAACGCAGGGAAAGCCCGGGAGCATTTGTAAGCGATGCGTCCGGCACGTGCCACAAGAAGGAGGAACAGAATCAGCAGCAGCGAGCCACCGACAAATCCGGTGTCTTCGACTATGATGGAATATATGTAATCGGAGAATGCAAGAGGCAGACGTGCGCTCTCGCGTGAATTGCCCGGTCCCTGACCCATCAGACCTCCGTTCGCCTGGGCGAATTTGGAGAAGATCACCTGTCGGTTCATATCATCGATGGGATCTTCCGGATGAACCCCTTCGAGCCATCGTGAGATTCTGTTGCCACGGGTCTCCTCTCTGCCGCCTGATACTTCGGTTCCCCGCCCGCTGCCGGAGGTCGCTTCTATCGTTACCTTGTCGAAATCATCGGTGGAAATTTTCTTGTTCGCGTGCTTTATCATCATCAGAGAACCTGCGCATAATCCGTATATGGCAAGAGTCATCCAGAATTTCTGCCATTGTATGCCGCCGATGAGAAACATGCTTATGCTGACACCCATAAGCAGAATGGTATTGGTCAGACCATCCTTGTAAAGGAATATCGCGAAAACGACCACCACGATTGCGGAAGTTATGATACCTCTGTTCGTCACACCTCCGGGTGTCTGGTTTTTCGAAAGAATCGATGCGAGCAGGAGAACAACGGAAAGTTTAACGATCTCTGCCGGCTGTATTGTCATTCCGGCAACGCGTATCGCGCGTTGTGCGCCGTTGATTTCCACACCCGCCACAGTCGACATCACAAGCAGACCGAGCGACAGAATAGCAAATATCCATGCGAATCTGCGCATCAGAATGTAGTGGGTGTTCTGCAGCCACAGCACAACTCCGAGACCGAGCGCGAGGAAGATACTGTGACGTATCAACGGACTGTATACGTTCGAAGCAGACACTTCGGTGCTTGACGCGCTGAAAAGTTCGACCACGCTTATCAGAAGGAACATGATGTAGATTCCCCAGATATAGGGGTCGGGGCGGGAGCGTTTGACCGCCGGCACCGCCGCGCTGCGGTTCGGGCTTTTAGCTGAAGGACGACCATCGACGGTCTCTCTTATATCAAGCCCGGGAATTATATCTTGATTAGCCATTTTTCAATTCTTGAATTCAGTTTTTTTGATTCATCGCTTTCACGCACTCTTTGAATTGATGCCCTCTGTCTTCATAGCTTGAGAATAAGTCGAAGCTTGCGCAGCAAGGAGAAAGAAGCACTGTGTCTCCCTCTTCAGCCAGATCGGCACAAGCCTTCACGGCATCCTCCAAGGAATGAGTGTCAAGAATCACAGGGACTTTGCCGCTGAAGAAGTCGAGAAGTTTTTCGTTGTCTTTCCCCATACAGACGATAGCCTTCACTTTCTCTTTTACGAGTTCCTCGATTTCGGAATAATCGTTTCCTTTATCTTTGCCGCCGAGAATGAGGACTGTGGATGTTGTCATGCTTTCAAGAGCATACCATGTGGAATTCACGTTTGTAGCCTTGGAATCGTTGACATATCTGACACCATTTACGGTAGCTACGTATTCAAGCCGGTGCTCCACTGCTTCAAAGTCTTCAAGCGCAGACCTTATCTCGTCTTTCTTTATGTCGAACAGAGAAGCCGAGAGTCCTGCTGCCATCGAGTTGTAAAGATTGTGCAGTCCGGTCAGTGACAGTTTGTCGCGGGGAATCTCCCATACTTCTCCGGGAGTGACAAATTTAACCACTCCGTCTTTCACGAAAGCGTGGCTGCCTTCCTCCTCAAACTCGCTGAAAGGCATCTGCATCGCTTCAATCTGAATCTGACGTATCTGTTCCTTTACGACCGGGTCATCCTGCCAATATATGAAATAGTCGTCATGTGTCTGGTTCTGTAGAATTCTGAACTTGGCATTGACGTAATTCTCCATCTTATGGTCATATCTGTCGAGATGATCCGGAGTTATATTCATCATCACGGCGATGTCCGCTTTGAAATCATACATGTTCTCAAGCTGAAAACTTGAAAGTTCTATGACATATACGTCATGAGGATCTCGTGCCACCTGCAGAGCGAGGCTTTTGCCGACATTCCCCGCAAGACCTACATTCAGTCCCGCTTTCCGGAGTATATGATATGTCAGAAGGGTAGTGGTGGTCTTTCCGTTGGATCCGGTGATGCAGACCATCTTCGCGTCTGTGAATCTTCCGGCGAATTCTATTTCCGACAGAACGGGAATGTTCTTGTCCGTAATCTTTCTGACCATCGGGGCATATGGAGGGATACCAGGGCTTTTGACAACAATGTCGGCATCAAGTATTCTTTCTTCCGAATGTCTTCCTTCTTCAAATTCTATATTTTCGCGGACCAGAGTCTCGCGGTATTCATCTTTAAGGGCGCCCATGTCACTGAGGAATACATCCATCCCCTTGTCTTTACCGAGAATGGCGGCTCCGACTCCGCTTTCCCCACCTCCGAGCACAACCAGTTTTTTCATATAAGAAGTTAAAAAATAATGTTAATCAGCGTATTTTCAAAGTCACGAACGTAAGAGCGGCAAGCAGTATGCCGACAATCCAGAATCTCACCACAATCTTGGATTCGGGAATAGGATTCACCGGATGTTTCCAAAGCACATTGCTGCCTGCTTCAAGTGGTTTCTGAAAGTGATGGTGCAGAGGAGTCATCTTGAATATCCTGCGCCCTTCGCCATATTTCTTTTTTGTATATTTAAAGTAACCGACCTGCAACATGACGGATACATCCTCAAGAAAGAATACGAGACAGAGCACCGGAATCAGAAGCTCCTTGCGTATGAGAATAGCGAACACCGCAAGAATGCCTCCCAGTGTGAGACTACCAGTATCGCCCATGAATACCTGAGCCGGGAATGCATTATACCAAAGGAATCCTACCAGGGCGCCTATGAATGCTGCGGCGTAGACCACCAGTTCCTCGGACCCCGGGATGTACATTATATTCAGATAGCTTGAATAAATGACGTTGCTTCCGAGATATCCCATGATAAGTAACGCGATACCTATTATCGCCGATGTTCCGGCGCAAAGTCCGTCGAGTCCGTCGGTAAGGTTGGCTCCGTTGCTTACAGCTGCTACCACANTCACAACCACGAGTACGAACGTAAGCCATCCAAGGGTCTTTGCCGCTTCCTTGTCGGGTACCCATGAGGTCAGCCATTCGTNGTTGAAGTTGTTGTTTTTTACGAAAGGTATTGTAGTCTGAGGCGATTTTATCTGGTCTGTCGAGACAACGATTTCCGTTTCAGAAGAACCGTCGCGCTGCACCTCGAAATTCTCGCTCATCACAATGCTTGGCGAGAGCCACATCGTGATTCCTACGAGAAGACCGAGACCTACCTGCCCCGTTACCTTATATTTCCCTTTAAGTCCGTCTTTATTATGATATTTAAGCTTGCGGTAATCGTCAAGGAAACCGATCGCTCCCATCCACACTGTTGCCATAAGCATCAGTATCATGTATATGTTCGACAGGTTTCCCAACAGCAGGCATGGAATGAGAATGGACATTATGATGATTATTCCTCCCATGGTAGGAGTGCCGGTTTTCTTCATCTGTCCTTCGAGACCGAGGTTTCTTACTACCTCGCCCACCTGCATACGCTGCAGCCGCTCGATTACCTTGTGTCCGAACGCAAGAGCGATGACAAGAGACATGGCAAAGGATATTCCGGCGCGGAATGATATATAGCCGAGCAGGTTATGTCCTGGTAAATCCCATTCTTTGAGGAGTCCGAGCAATGCGTAAATCATATTCAGAATGTAGCTTTAATTTCTTCGCGGTCATCAAAATGGTTACGGATGCCTTTCACTTCCTGGTATGTCTCATGACCTTTCCCAGCAACAAGCACCACGCTTCCCGGTTTGGTAATTCTCATAGCCGTGCGTATAGCCTCCCTGCGGTCGGTGATGCAGAGTGTGCGTCTCATCTCGTCATTGTCAAGACCGGCTTTCATGTCTTCGATTATAGCTTCCGGCTCTTCGTCGCGCGGATTGTCGGAAGTCAGAATAAGGAGATCGGATCTGACAGCCGCCTCGTGAGCCATGATGGGGCGTTTGCCATGGTCACGGTTGCCTCCCGCGCCCACAACTGTGGTGATTTCCGCTCCCGCGCCGATTATCTCACGTATCGTGTCGAGAACATTCACAAGGGCATCGGGAGTGTGGGCATAATCCACAATGGCAGTCACGCCTTCTGGCGACTGTATTGTCTGGAAGCGTCCTGACACAGGCACAAGCCTGCTCATGTTGATCATGACTTCCTCCGGTTTCCATCCTATGAGAACGGAGGCGGCGTAAACTGCCGTAAGATTATATGCGTTGAATTTGCCGGTAAACGCCACTTCGACATCTTTACCGTTCAGAGATAGCAAAGTTCCGTCAAGGCGCGTCTCGAGAACCCGGCATTTGAAATCCGCATCGCTGCGCAGGGAATATGTATATGTCTTTGCCTTAGTGTTCTGGACCATGTATCTGCCGCATTTGTCATCAATGTTCACGAGAGCGAAGGCATCTGCGGGAAGCATGTCGAAGAACATTTTCTTGGCATTCATATAGTTTTCAACGGTGCCGTGATAGTCAAGATGGTCCCTTGTTAGGTTGGAGAATATCGCGCCGGTGAATCTCAGACCGGCGATGCGGTGCTGATGTGCTGCATGTGACGACACCTCCATGAATGCATAGTCGCATCCCTCCTCAACCATCTCGGCAAGCAGCTCATTGAGAGTCAGCGGGTCAGGTGTGGTGTGTGTCGCAGGTACGACACGATCCTGGATATAATTGCAAACAGTTGAAATCAGACCAGCCTTGTAGCCTTCGAATTTAGCCATTTCGTAAAGCAGGGTGGCAGTGGTCGTCTTTCCGTTTGTTCCAGTGACACCGACCAGTTTCAGTTTGTCAGACGGGTGTCCGAACCAGTTTGAAGCAAGCTGCCCCAATGCTTCGGAAGAATCAGCCACACGGATATATGTTATTCCTTTTTCAAGGGTAGAAGGCAGTTGTTCGCACACTATCGCGCCGACATGGGTGCTCGCAACTACCGGTATGTATTTATGACCGTCGGTTGTCACGCCGCGCACCGCGACAAACATGCCGTCTTTGACAGCCTTTCGTGAATCGCTTCTGAGGTCAACGATATTTTTGTCTATATCGCCTATGACTTCGAGCGTCTTTATTCCTTCGAGAAGATGAGATAGTTTGATAGACATATATTTACGTAATTATATTCTGAGATGAAGTGTTATAGTCTGGTTTGGTCGGATTCCGGTTCCTGCCGGTATTGACTGCGCCACGACGTATCCTGCACCGGAAAGTCTTACATTTATGCCCCGTTCTTCAAGAATCTTGACAGCTGTAGGGGCATCGAACCCTTTGACGTTCGGCACCGCGCCTTCGGGATGGACTTTTGCCGTCTTATAGTGTTTCATGCCTTTGGCTCCGATAGAGGAGGCGAGCATGTTGTTATCGCATTTTTCAGATCCCACCACTATCGGTTTGTGCCCTTTTGCCTCCGCCGTATAAGTCGATGAATTGTTGAGACGTCCGCGGGAATACATCTTCACCGCCATATTCTTGACTACCTGTCCGGATGTGCGGTTTGCAGATGTCCCGCTCGGTCCGAGCACAAGGGCGATGCAACTGTACTGAGGATTCTCATAAGGGAAGAATCCGGCGAATGCATAACGTCTTTTGGCTGTGTTGTAGACACCATTCTCGACGGGATAGGCAGTTCCGGTCTTTCCTGCAACCTTTACGCGGTCATCGCGTACGGCGCGGGCTGTGCCGTGTTCACCCCATACCACTTCCGCGATGCATTCGCGCACCTTGCGCGCCGTCTCTTCCGAACAAATTCGGTCGCGTATATACTGGATCGGGATTATGGAATCGTTTCCGTCTTCATCAACCAGCCCTTTCATAAGATGCGGACGCACGTAGCGGCCTCCGTTCGCTATGGCATTGTAGACCGCCAGAGTGAAGAGCGGCGGGAGTTCCGTATTGTAGCCGTATGCCTGACGTGCGAGGTCAAGATGCCTCGCCTTAATGGTTATGTTGTTGCCTTTGGAATCTTTGGGAAGCAACTTGCGGATTCGCGGTGTGCACTCACCGGCGATGCCGGAACGTATCGGTTCGAAAAATCCAAGTTCGGCAAGTCGGTCATGGAATCTTGCAGGGTCTTTCTCGTAGCCCCTGAATATCACCCTTGCGATTCCCGGATTCGAAGACTGCTCGATAACCTGTTTCATGGTTTTCATTCCGGAGCCGTGTGGGTCGCTTGTTCGCTGGAAGGGGGCGCAGCTTACCTGATCCGTCACATGTTTCACCAGACCGTCTTCGAAGGCTATCATCAGAGAAATAGGTTTCATCACCGATCCCGGTTCAAAAGGCAGAACCGCCCGGTTCAGAGCCTCTCCGTAGGTGCCGTCTTCAAGAAGCTCGATATTCGAGATTGCTTTAATCTCCCCCGTCTTGACTTCCATCAGTATCGCCGTGCCCCATTCGGCGTTGGCATCGGCACAAATGTTGTTAAGCTCTTCTTCCAGCATGTCCTGCAGGTCGATGTCTATTGTTGTCCGTATGTCATATCCCCTTACAGCCGGAGTTGCCACCCAGTTTGTTATTCCATTGGTGAGGGCAACTTTTTTGGCGAGTCCAGGACGACCGTAGAGAAGACTGTCAAGGTCTTTTTCAAGTCCGGAATATCCGTGAATCTGACGAGTCGCGGCGTTTTCGTTCACGCGTCCTATGCTGCGGTAAGCCATTCTGCCGTAAGGGTACATCCGTATGTTTTTTTCTTCCTTATAGACAGGATTGCGGAATCCCTTGCCCTTGAAATCCTTCATGAAAGGGAATTTCTTGATTTTCTCGAAATCCTCAAGTGTCTTGTTTCTTGCGATGCGCAGCGCACGTGGACGTTTGTCGGGGTCCTTCTCCAGTTCGCGGTGAAGTCTTGTCTTCCATGAATACTTCGCGAGTGTGTCAGGATGGACGTGAAGGTTTCTGACGCGTGGATAATACACGTCGAGCGAGTCAGCCAGAGAGTCCACCTTTGCCCATGGAATGGCACGCAGATCCTTGACCTTGTTGTGGCGGAGGTCAATTTTAATATCGTATACTTTCAGATTGCATGCAAGAATGTTTCCGTTGTCTGCCAGTATGTTCCCTCGTTCAGGCCTTATGGTGTCTATGCGGGAAAGTTCCCTGCGGGCACGGTCATTCCACGCCCCCGCCTCGATCACAGTGGTTTTGAAGAGCATGATCATCACCAATATGCCGAAGAATATGAAAAACAGACTTATAAGTCCGTATCGGAACAATATATGTTTTTTGTTATTTTGTTTCATCGTCTGTTAGTTCGAAAGGAGGTTGTTCCTGAAATTCGAGGTTCAGATTTTTTTCTCGAACCATTTTCACCATCTCTGATTCGCGGATAAGCGACATATAGAGAGATTTCTCTTGAAGTTTATGGCTTTCTGCACGCTGCAGCTCCACTGTGAGCTGCTTTATCTCTGCCATTTTAGTCTTTGTCTTGTATCTGAGTCCGATCAGAGCGAGAATGGCAACAACAAAAAGTAGCATAAGCCATGCGTTTGCTTTGAAAAAGTCGATGGATAAAGAACGACCGTAGCGGAGTTCGCTCATCCAGCCTCTTTTTTGCTTGTTTTTGCTTTTTTCTGCCATTATCTGTTTCTGTTTTCCGGTGTGATCAATTCTGCGATACGTAATTTTGCGGATCTTGACCTGGGGTTGCGCTCTATTTCTTCTTCCGAAGGAACAATCGGGGATCGGGTGATCTGCTTCCATGGAGAGGAGGTGCGTCCGAAGAAATCTTTCTCCTCTTTCCCTTCTATATTCCCGGTCTTCATGAAGTTCTTTACCATACGGTCTTCTATCGAATGGTAAGTTATTACAGCAAGTCTGCCTCCGGGACAAATCACTTTTGCCGTGGCGTTCAGAAACCTTTTGAGAGCTTCCATTTCACCGTTGACTTCTATTCTGAAAGCCTGAAACACCTGTGCGAGTTCTTTTTTCTCTGATTTAGGATTCAGAACAGGTCTCACTGCGTCGGCAAGTCGGAAGGTGGTGTCGATCGGTTCTGACGCCCTTGCTTTTATGATTGATTCTGCAACGGCGCGCGGACGCTTCAGGTCGGTGTAGGCGCGGAATAGACCTTCAAGCTGAGATGCGGTATATGACTCTGCGATGACAGCGGCGGTAAGTTCCGCATTCCTGTTCATGCGCATGTCAAGAGGAGCATCGGAGCGGAAGGAGAAACCTCTTCGGGCATCATCGAAATGGTGGAACGAGACACCGAGGTCTGCGAGTATGCCGTCAAGGCTCCTGACCCCATGGTATCGCATGAAATTTGTGATGTGCCGGAAGTTTGAATGTACAAATGTAAATCGTGGGTCATCCGGAGCGTTTTTCAGTGCGTCCGAGTCTCTGTCGAATCCGAAAAGATGTCCGTTGTCGCCAAGCTTTCCAAGAATGGCGCGGGAGTGGCCTCCTCCGCCGAATGTCACATCGGCGTAGATTCCGTCAGGCTTGATATTCAAACCATTGATGGAATCTTCGAGAAGCGCGGGGATGTGATATATCTCAGGGGTCATTTCTTAAAAAGCAAGTGTTGGTTAAACAGGATGTAAAGTTAGTTATTTTTTGTAAATTTTTGAAGTTAAATTTACAAATTGTAGATAAAATTTCCTTTGTGGATACTTCTTATCTGAACACATACTTTGATGCAGGTGTCGAATCGGCTTCAGCAGCCTTTTCAATCATTTCCCTTGCAAGACGTTTGAGCACAAGCATAAGATTCAGACGTTTCTCTTCCATTATCGAGGAGGTTATTTCTTCTCCTTTGTCGATGTTGAATGAGTCGCCTCCGAATCTTATCTCTGGATGAGATAAGTTGCCTTTTATGTTGATTCCGAAGGGGAAAGGTATGGGTGAATTTTCTATGCCGAGATGATAATACATGTCTCCGTCGAAGTTGTTGAGTCCGCCGAACGATAGTCTGTAGCGGTCGAAGTCTATGTCGAAAGGATAGACTTCCATCAGATTGTCGTGGATCGAGGCGTGTATGTTCAGATCCGACAGTGCGATATCTTCGGTTCCGTGTATCAGCATCATTCTGGTGAGATGACGGATAAACGAATCCTGATGCAGAACCATGTTGTCGCCGCGCACGTATATGTCTGCCCACAATGAAGGCATGTTCAGGTACATGTCGGGGAAGAGAAACAGTCTTGCCTTGGCATTTGCAGAAAGATCGCCCCTGAGGTTTTTCATCTGAGGCATCATCAGCAGCAGAGTGTGGAAATTGCGGAAAAACTCCACAAGCCTTACATCCGACAGGTTCATGTCAAGGTTCATTGCCAGCCTCTGTATATCAGAGGTGTCGTATCTGAAATCCATGTTCAAGGTTCCGAAATCAGAGTCTACGCCAAGGTCGCTAATGTCAAGTATCCCGTTGCGCAGTGAAATGCCGGTTGTAAGGTTGTGCAGATATAGATTTGTGTATTCCGTCATCATTGCCGAGATTTTTATGTCGGCGATAATATTCCGTGGAAGAAGCAGGGCGACAGTATCGGATGGCGTAAGGGTATCGGGAATTACAGTCAGCACAGATGCCTTGGGACCATGCGTTAGCCTGAGTCCATGATTGTAAGCCCCGCACAGCTGGTTTATCCTTACGGTGTCTATGTTTACCGTAATGTCTCCCTTCACAGGCGCCATAGTTCCGGATGTCAGGAATTGCCGCAGGTTCGACAGTTCCCCTTTTGCTGAAAGTCTTGTGTCTTGGGAATTGAATTTCAGGCTGTTGAGTTTTACTGAATCGAACGATGCCTCTAAGTCAAGGTCAGCGAATCCGTTATGTAGCGGCAATGCGGGTGTAAGAATAGTTCCGCTTCCTATCTTGAGACCGATATGTGATTTCCATTGTCGGATAAAATCGACAGCCTTTTCCGGTAATCTGACGGAAAGGAACTCATCGGTGTGTCCTGCCATTTTAAGGCTTCGGCTGTCGGCTGTCCACGCTGCAGCTTTTGTGTAGCGCGGCGTGGTCATACGTTTGTTCATCAATGATGCCGAAATACTGGCGGAACAGTCTTTTGCAGTGATTTTAGCGCTGCCTATATTCGCATTTATATCTGCGCTTTTCACCATGGCTCCGAAACTCTCCGCCATGCCTTTGCCCGGTTTTGCCTTTATGGAGCCTTTGAGGACAAGCCCCCCCATTGTCATTTTCACAGTGTCACGTTTTCCAGAGAGTGCGGCTGATGCCGCTTTAGCCTTTATTTCGAAAGGGGCTGCTGAGGAAATGTCGGTAAAAGAGTTTTTTCCTGATTCTTTAAGTTTTCCCGACATCTCGGCTGAGGAGATGTCGAGATCATATCCATTGGAATGCAGATGAAACATATCTGCATTCGCGTTAAAGTCGAATATGCCGTTCTGAATCGTTTGTGCTGTTATTTCCGGCATCTCGCCTCCGAAATTCAGGTCGAGGTCTGATGCGTATGCTTCGAGTCCGTATGCGCGGGCCTGCAAGCCGAAGTTGTTCAAGTTAATGTCACCGTTGATTTTAAGGTTTTTCAGTATGTCGCGTCCTTTGTCAGACAATCTGAAAGATATAATCGCGTCACTTTCAATTTTTCCGGTCATTCCGTATGGTCTCAGCTGCGGGAAAGTCATGGACAGTCTTTTGCTTTCCGCATAACCTTTTACGGCTATGCGAATATCGGGGTCTGTCAGAATGTCTGTGGCGAATGCCTGCAGCGAGAGGTCTAAGTCTTCACCGTAGATGTCGAATGGCATAATCCGGGCATATGCCGGTCGACGCATGTTGTCACCGGTAGATATTTCGGCGCGGATTTCAGAATGCCGCAAGGTCAGCGTGCGGTTGTTTCTGTCTGGAATGTTTATGTCGCCTTCGGGAATTTCCACATTTGCCTTTATGTCAGGAAGCCCGGGAGAATCAAATGAATACGGATGTTTCAGAGAGACAGCAAGGTCTATTGAAGGAATAAGCCTCAGGACTGCCTCTGTTCCCGACTCGGGAATTATTCTGACATGACTCAGGATGTCGGCGGGGTCTATTCCCTTGAATGCTGCAGAGAATCTGTCGAGTCTAAGTCTTTTTTCTGCAAGCATGTCAAGATTCACGCTTCCCTGATATCCAGCAACAGAGATGTCGTAATTCTTCAGACTCACACGCAAAGGATGGAATGCGAGATCAAGTTGCCCGGTTAAGTCGAACGGAGTCTTGTCAAGCAATTCTTTCAAGTTGTCTGATACCATTACATCCCCCTTGACCGAGAGAGTGTATGAATCTGCCGGAGTCTTCCGCCTGACTGCTGATGACTGCGACAACTGTGTGACTATCCGCGACTTCGACGGATGATTGTATATTGTTATTTTTGCGGGTGATGTCAGTTTTGCGCTGTCTGCTGAAAAGTAGGGTATCTCCCCGGAATTGTCAAAGCGGCGGAAGATGTCGAAATTTGATAAGGAATCAGATACTGTGACAAGATTCAATCTCAAAGAGTCAATCAAAATGTCGCTTACCGATATGTCTTTTTTCAACAGTCTCAGAATGTTTATGCCTCCGTGCAGTTTCCCTGTCGAGGCAAGAAAGTCTGCATTCCGCGGGATGTCCGAACGCAATTCCGATGGTATGCCGTAGAGAGTGCGGCTTACAATCTTTATAGAATCAATGTCTATGCAAAGTCGTGGAAAAGAAGACCACAGGGTATAGCGGACGTTATGTGCTGTGATGTCGGCGTCAATGCGTTTGCTTGCTTCTGTATTGATAATTCCGGTCAGCCTTTCGGGCGTAAGCCATATTGTGACGGCAGTCAGGGCGATGCCTGCGAGAAAAACGACAGTTCCCGCTATCCAGGCAAGTGTGATTGCCGCACGGGTGAGAACCGGCCGGTCACGGAAACGCCTTTTGTTTTTTTCAGGATGTGTGTTTTTGCATTCAGACATAGTAACAGCGGATTTGTCAATATAATTAACAAATCCGCTGTTACTTAGGTTTAGATATATCTTATCGGACTTCCTCTGACGATTGGAATGGAGGAACGGGGACGGCACATCTTATTTCTTGCGTGCGCGAGGTTTCTTTGCCGGAGCCGCGTCCTGTTTCTCCATAATCTCTTTCACCTCCTCAAGCGACAGAGATGCGGGTTCGATACCTTTCGGGATCTTATAGTTCACCGCTTTTCTGGCACCTTCTTTCTTATATGCGATGTATGGTCCGAATCTGCCGTTCAGCACCTCCAGTCCGGGCATTTCCGGAAAATCCTTTATAAGCCTGTTTGCCTCCTCTTCTTTTTTAGCCTGAATCAAAGCCACGGCTTCCTCAATGGTTATAGTCTGCGGCGCAAGATCTTTGGGAATGGACACAAACATTTTCTCGTAGTGGATGTATGGTCCGAAGCGACCGATTGCGGCTGTTATCTCCTTCCCTTCGAATGTGCCAACCTTGCGTGGCAGCTCAAAAAGTCTCAATGCTTCTTCGAGTGTAATATCCTGAATGCTTTGACCTTCAAGAAGGCTTGCAAACTGAGGTTTTTCGTCGTCAGAGGCATCGCCGATCTGCACCACAGGTCCGAAGCGTCCGATTTTGACTGATACCTGTTTGCCGGTTGCCGGGTCGGTGCCGAGTACGCGTTCACCTACCTTGTGTTCGAGTCTCATCGAATTTACTTTCTCGATCGAGGGGTGGAATGTAGTGTAGAAATCCGCCATCTCGTTTTTCCAGCCCAGTTTTCCTTCCGCAATTTCATCGAATTTTTCCTCCACGCGTGCTGTGAAGTTGTAGTCAAGAATATCAGGGAAATAGCTTGTCAGAAACTCATTGACAACCATTCCGACATCCGTCGGCACAAGCTTCCCTTTTTCGCTGCCTGTATTTTCCGATAAAGTCTCTTTTTTTATGGAACCTTCTGACAGAGAGAGCACATCGTAAGGTCTCGGCACACCTTCCTTCTCTCCGTGACGGATATAGTCCCGGCTCTGTATTGTGGAGATTGTAGGTGCATACGTGGATGGACGACCTATTCCGAGGTCTTCCATCTTTTTGACCAGTGTAGCCTCGGTGAATCGTGCCGGAGGTAGTGTGAACCGTTGGGTGGCGGTAATCTCACCCGCCTTCAGGACTTCACCTTCCGAAAGAGCCGGCAGGCGTGTAAACGAAGCCGATTCAGCATCAATGCGCCAGGCTTTCATGAAACCCTCAAACTTCACAACCTCGCCTTCCGCCTTGAAACCATCCGCTGAACCGCTGACAGCGATTTCCACATTTGTTTTCTCAAGAAGTGCATCGCTCATCTGTGAGGCGACCGCTCGTTTCCAGATAAGTTCGTAAAGTCTCTGCTCCTGCGATGTTCCCGGAATTGATGTGTTTGAGACATATGTGGGTCTGATTGCCTCATGCGCTTCCTGTGCGCCTTTGGAACTGGTGTGGTAATGGCGCACCTTTACGAAGTCAGAACCGTATTCCTTTGTTATTGCCGAAGATATGTCCTTGATTGCCAGCTCCGACAGGTTTGTAGAGTCTGTACGCATGTATGTGATGCGTCCGTCTTCATATAGTTTCTGGGCGATACGCATCGTAGTGTTTACGGAAAATCCGAGTCTTTTCCCGGCTTCCTGCTGCAGGGTGGAGGTTGTAAATGGTGGTGCCGGAGCGCGTTTTACCGGTTTTACGCTCAAGTCCGCGACAGAGAAAGAGGCTGACGCGCAGTGTTCGAGAAAAACACGTGCCTCATCTTCGGTTGCCATACGACGCTTCAGCTCCGCCTTGAACGGTTCACCCGAGTTTCCTGAAAACTGGGCGTTGATTCTGAAGAAAGGTTCGGGATTGAACGCCTCCACTTCTTTTTCACGTTCGCAGATGAGTCTTACCGCTACACTCTGCACGCGTCCCGCCGACAGCGCCGGTTTGATTTTTTTCCAGAGAATCGGACTCAGTTCAAAACCGACAATCCTGTCGAGCACCCTGCGCGCCTGTTGCGCATTCACCCTGTCGATATCTATTGTTCTCGGATTCTCGATGGCGTGTATGATAGCCGGTTTAGTAATTTCGTGAAATACGATGCGCCGGGTGTTGTCGGGTTTCAGACCGAGCACTTCATAAAGATGCCATGCGATTGCCTCTCCCTCCCGGTCTTCATCGGAAGCGAGCCATACGGTATCTGCATCTTTTGCAGCTGCTTTCAATTGCTTTACAAGCTCTTTTTTCTCTGCCGGAATCTCATAAAGTGGAGAGAAATCCGAGTCGACCTCCACGCTCATACCCTTTTTCTTGAGATCGCGGATGTGGCCGTAGCTTGACATCACCTTGAAGTCTTTGCCTAAAAATTTTTCTATTGTCTTCGCTTTTGCCGGCGACTCGACTATCACAAGATTTTTCATTTCTGCAGTTTTCAGGTGTCGGTTATCAGACGTTTTCTACACTCTATAACAACCGTAAGGGATTTTTTATTATTTATAGGGATTGTCCTTGCATGCCTGGAGAGTGTTGATCATCAGCGAGCATATTGTCATAGGACCCACACCACCGGGCACAGGTGTTATAAACTCGCATTTTTCAGCAACATTCTCAAAATCCACGTCTCCACGGAGTCTCCAGCCGCTTTTTCGCGAGGCATCCTCTACGCGGGTTGTGCCTACATCAATAATCGTGGCACCAGGTTTGACCATATCGGCTGTGACGAATCCCGGTTGTCCGAGTGCAGCCACTATTATGTCGGCATTCAGACATATTTCCTTGATGTTCGGTGTGGCTGAATGACACACGGTGACAGTGCAGTTTCCGGGGTTGGATTTCTGCATTAGGAGTGTCGCCATCGGTTTCCCGACAATGTTGCTTCGTCCGAGCACCACAGCGTGTTTCCCTTTGGTCTCCACTCCGTATCTTTTCAGGAGCTGCATGATTCCAGCCGGAGTGGCGGATACAAATCCGGGAAGACCGATAGACATTCTGCCTACGTTGATCGGGTGGAATCCGTCAACATCTTTTGAAGGGTCGATTGCTCGGATTATGTTTTGCTCATCGATATGACGGGGAAGGGGAAGCTGGACAATGAACCCGTCTACGGATTGATCATCGTTAAGGCGGGTTATTTCCTCGATAAGCCTTTCTTCTGTCACATCCTCCTCGAAACGGATAAGACTGCTTGTGAAACCGCATTCTCCACAGGCTTTCACCTTGTTGGCGACATAAGTCTCAGATCCACCGTCGTGACCTACGAGAATTGCCGCGAGATGAGGGGCACGTTTCCCGTCTGCCGTCATCCGCGCTACTTCGGCTGCTATCTCCTGTTTGATCTCGGCTGCCGTCTTTTTTCCGTCGATAAGTGTCATGCGAAAAAATTTTTTATTAGAATGTTGTTATAATATAGGAGTGGTTTTGATCAAGTGTCAAAAAACTGGCACCTGTTATAAAAAGAGGAGAATTTTGTTTCAAACTGCAAAATTAATAAAAAATCGGCAAAACAAAATTTCTAAGATGAAAAAGAGAATTACGTTCATATTGACGGCAATAGCCGTGATGTGTGTGTCATCGGCTCTTGCGTCTGATTACAGTCGGCAAAGTGATGTCTGGAGCGGGTCGATGATGCCATATGATTTTTCTAAAACGGAAACCACTGTTGCCTGGCAGGATTCGCTTCGCCCTGTATATCTCAGTTATACGGCACGTCATGGAGCCCGTTATCTCTCTTCTCCGAAAAAAATCAAGGAGATTTCAGATGCTTTGCATAAGGCTGAAAGTGAAGGCATGCTGACTGCCGATGGTGAGCGTTTTCTTGACATGATGCGCAGGATTTCTGCCCGTACCGACGGTAGATGGGGGCTGCTGTCGGAAGTGGGAGTAAACGAGGAGGCACGTCTTGGTGCGGATATGGCGGCAATGTTGCCGGGTCTTTTCAAAAAAGGCAGAATGGAATCGAAATCGACATATGTTCCGCGAGTAATAATGACGATGTATCAGTTTCTGCATGCACTTGAGATTCCCAACTCAAGACTTGAACTGTATGCCTCATCCGGAAGGCAGAACGATTCATTGCTGCGTTGTTTTGTGGCGGACACCGCATATGCGTCTTATCGTGACAATGGTGTCTGGAAACCTGTATATGAAAAATATCTCGAAAGCCATGTGTCCGATGATCCTGCAAGG
>NZ_CAJMXD010000023.1:0-16725 GCF_905219685.1 Barnesiella sp. CU968 | reverse complement strand
AAAAATTAGATTGAAAAAGAGGGGTGGGCAATACTTAAAATCGGGGTAATTTTTTGTGATAACGGCATAAAAAAAGCCGTCAGTAACCTAATACTGACGGCGAATAACTTAAATTGAGTATTAATTAAGACTCCATTCCACTCCTTGCTTGGTGTCTTTGACATTGAAGCCGAGTGCGGCGAGCTTGTCACGGATTAGGTCTGAAGTCGCCCAGTCTTTCTGTTCCTTCGCGTTCTTGCGGATGTCCATCAGCAGGTCTACCGCCCCCTCGAAGGGTTTTATGTCGGCTCCCGCTTCATCGGTGCCTGTCTTGATGCCAAGCAAGTCAACAAGCATTGTGTCGAACAGCAGACGCAGACGGGAGAGATCTTCGGCGTTAAGCTTGGCATTTCCGTCGGTCGCGGAGTTGATTATCTTTCCGGCTTCGAACAATGTGGCGATCACAATCGGAGTGTTCAGGTCATCGTCCATCGCTTCGTATGCCTGCGTCATAAAGTCGGGAACCTCGACAGTCGATTTCTCGGCAGGCAGCAGATTCTGAAGACGGCGGTATATGTCAAGCATCTTCTGCAAAGCCTTTTCCGCAGCCTGAAGAGCATCATTGGAGAAATCTACGGTGCTCCTGTATTGTGCCTGCAGTATGAAAAAGCGTATCACCATCGGTGAGTATGCCTGCGTCAGAAGCGGATGACTGCCTTCGAAGAATTGTTCGAGCGTGATGAAGTTGTTATATGATTTCCCCATCTTTTTCCCTTCGATGGTAATCATATTGTTGTGGATCCAGTAGTTGACGGCTTCGTGTCCCTGAGCCGCCACGCTCTGCGCGATTTCACATTCATGGTGGGGGAACATGAGGTCAAGACCGCCTCCATGTATGTCGAACTTCTCGCCGAGGTATTTCTCACCCATCGTGGAGCACTCAAGATGCCACCCGGGAAACCCTTCGCTCCAGGGGGATGGCCAGTGCATGATGTGTTCAGGAGAAGCCTTTTTCCAAAGGGCGAAATCCATCGGATTACGTTTCTCTTCCTGACCGTCGAGGGCACGGGTCGTGTTCTGGAGGTCTTCTATGTTTCTGCCGGAAAGGATTCCGTATCTGTGGTCTTTGTTATATTTCTCCACATCGAAATATACAGAGCCTTGGCTTTCATAGGCATATCCCGCTTCAAGAATTTTCTTGACATATTCGATCTGTTCGATTATGTGTCCCGATGCATGAGGCTCGATGCTTGGCGGCAATACATTGAGCGCTTCCATATCATGATGGTAGCGGTTCAGGTATAGCTGCACAACCTCCATTGGCTCCAGCTGTTCGAGACGAGCTTTCTTGGCAATCTTGTCTTCACCAGAATCCGCGTCATGCTCAAGATGACCGACATCGGTTATGTTGCGTACATAGCGGACCTTATATCCGAGATGTCGGAGATAACGGAACAGAATGTCGAACGTGATTGCAGGGCGGGCATGTCCGAGATGGGCATCGCCGTAGACTGTCGGTCCGCATACATACATCCCTACATGACCCTCATGCAGGGGCTTGAAGAGCTGTTTCGTGCGTTTCAGCGAGTTGTAGAGAAATAAGTTGTGTTCCATCGTTTGGGTGCTGTTATTGATTGAATCAGTTGTTGGCTATGCCGGGTTTTACATTGCGTGGCATGATTTCTCCGAACTGAGCCTCATACTTCTTGATGTTGTCGGTAAGGGCGAAAAGAAGCTGTTTTGCGTTCTCCGGAGTCATCATTACGCGGCTTACAACAGGAGCCTGGGGCATTCCCGGGGCTGCGAAGATAAAATCGATGAGGAACTCGTTGGGACCATGACCGATCATCGCGAGGTTGGTGTATTTGCCGTCGGCAACTTCCGGACGGAGCTGAATCTGAAGCTGATTTTCTTTATTTTCCATTTTATGTCTGTTTGTAAGTGGAGACGGTTTCGGAGCTGTAAGTGCCGTTGCCGCCTGTGAATTTTTAGATTGATTATAAAACAAAGTTAGCAATTATTTTTTAACTGAGGAAATCCCTGGTGGATTTCTTCTTCCGCGATGATGTGTCCGTCTGCCATGGATATGACGCGGTCGGCGATGGATGTCATCGAGAGGTCGTGGGTAACGATTACGAATGTCTGACCGAGTCTGTCGCGCAGGTCGGCGATGACGTTGCGTATCTCATCGCGGTTTCGGGAGTCGAGGCTGCCTGTCGGTTCATCGGCAAAAATAACCTCGGGGTCATTGATCATAGCTCTCGCGATTGCCGCGCGTTGCCTTTCGCCTCCCGACATTTCGGCAGGTTTGTGATTCTTACGTTCCGACAACCCGAGCATGTCGAGTAGTCCGGAAGCCTTCTGCATGGCCTTTTTCTTCGACATCCCGCCGATCATTGCCGGTAGCGCCACATTCTCGCATGCCGTAAATTCCGGCAACAGCTGATGAAACTGGAATACAAAGCCGATGTTGGTGTTGCGGAAATGCGACAGTTTCTTGTCATTTAGCGCGGCGATATTCTCTCCGTCATAGATGATTTCTCCGGAGTCCGGCCGGTCGAGAGACCCCGCTATCTGAAGCAAAGTCGTTTTCCCGGCTCCGCTCGGTCCCACAATGGTTATGATCTCTCCTTTGCCGATAGTCAGGGAGATGTTGGAAAGCACGGTCAGTGTGCCGTATGATTTGGATATGTTGGAAAGTCGAATCATTATTATTCTATAAGTTTCATTATCACGTGGTTTGCGAGATATATCCCGAAAATGGCGGGTATGGTGATGATTGTGCCGTAGGAACTGCGTTTGTTCTGTTCGTTCAGCTCGATAACCGCTCTGCGTCGGGGAGCCTCTGTACTTGCCACAACTTTAAGGGCATGCCGCATGCCGCTTTTTTTCAGACGTTGCCTCACTGCACGTGCCAGACCGTCTTCCCGTGTTTCCGAAATGTCGAAATATCCGATTTTGGCAGGGTCGGTCCTGCCCCCCGCCCCCATTGAGGAAATTATAGGGATATGGTTTATCAGACAATGAGTTATAACGGCAATTTTCGGAGCAACCGTGTCTATCGCATCAATAACATAATCCACTTGGGTTCCGATCAGTTCCGCGGCATTGTCGGGTGTCACAAATTCTTTTATCGCCATGACCTCTATCTGAGGGTTTATATCCCTGCATCTTTGCCTTAACAGTTCGACTTTGGATTTTCCGATTGTTGATTTAAGCGCGATCAACTGGCGGTTCAGGTTGCTTTCGGCGACATTGTCGGCATCGATGACAATAAGGTTCCCGACACCTGATCTTGCAAGTGTCTCCACGGCATAACCACCTACGCCTCCGGTGCCGATTACCGCGACTTTAGCGTGTGCAAGTCTCTCCGCAGCCACATCTCCGAGAAGACGGCGTGTGCGGGAATCCCAACTATCGTCAGCCGGTGCGATGTCAGGCATCTGCAGGGAGCCAGCTTCCATTGAAACCTGTTTCCTCTATTGTCTTTACCACTTCGGCAGCAATGGCAGCATCATCCGGTATGCCGTGACATTCCAGCACTTTGTCGGCTGATTCCAGTTCCATATTCCATTCCATATCGGGAAAACGAGCGGTCACCGCTCCCATTATAGCAGCCTTGCATCCGCCACATTTGGCATTTGTCTTGAATCTCATAATATATATTTAAATTCGTATGTGATTTTTATTATTTTAATTTTACTCTGTTGAGCCGCAGTGAGTTGGCGACTACGCAAAGAGAAGAGAGAGCCATCGCAGCCGAGGCGAACATCGGCGACAGCAGAAAACCGGTCTTATATAATGCCCCCGCAGCAAGCGGAATACCGATGATGTTATATATAAACGCCCAAAACAGGTTTTCGCGTATAATTCTCAACGTCGATTTTGCCAGTCTCACAGCCTCCGGCAATGATGCGAGTCTGCCTCCGACGAGAGTAATCTTCGCCACATCAATCGCAATGTCCGAGCCTCCGCCCATCGCTACTGATACATCGGCGGCGGCAAGAGCCTGTGAGTCATTGATGCCGTCTCCTGCCATTGCCACAACGTGCCCCTCTTTCTGAAGTTCCTCGACGCGTTGCTGTTTCATGGAGGGGAGTGTCTCAGCGGTAACAGCGGTAATTCCTGCTTTCCCTGCGATATGGCGTGCTGTCGCCTGTCTGTCACCTGTCAATAGCTCTACGTTTATTCCGGCAGACATGAGTTCCTTGACCGCCAAGACCGCATCAACTCTTATTTCATCCTCGACCGCAAAGGCAACAACCGGCTTGCAGTTGCAAACTGCCACAACCACTCCCGCACCCTGACCGAGCAAATCATCAATTTTATTCCTGAATCCCATGTCTTCAGATTTTTCAGACAGGGATGCCGGACCTATTTCCATGTTCATGCCATTGCTGCGGCATTTTATTCCGAAACCGGGGATGTATTCGTAAGATTCGGGACGTGCAGGTTCAATATCCTGTTTTCTGATACCGGAGGCAATCGCACCGGCAAGTGGATGGATACTTTCATTCTCGGCTCCGTATACAGACGAAAGTATTAGTCTGCGCAAAGCAGTATCATTGGCTGATGAGTCCCATATGATTTCCCGCAATTCTGGTTTTCCTTCTGTCAGAGTCCCTGTCTTGTCAATCAGGAGAGTATCCACTTTGGCAAGAAGCTCAAGGGCAGTGGCATCTTTGACGAGAATGCCCGATCGGGCGCCGCGTCCGATACCCACCATCACTGCCATGGGAGTGGCGAGACCTAACGCNCATGGACACGCGATGACAAGCACCGACACCGCGCATACGAGTCCGACAGGAAGGTAATCTTTCCCGAGTGTTGTCCATATAAGAAGGGTGACAAGTGCTATTGCCATAATAGAGGGAACAAACACCGCAGCCACCTTGTCGACAAGTTTCTGCACTGGTGCCTTTGAACCCTGGGCTTCTTTTACGGCCCTGATTATTCTTGACAGTTCCGTCTGAGAACCGACTTTTACAGCTTTCACCCTTATACTGCCTGCATTGACTATTGTTCCGGCGCTTACAGCATCTCCCGTTTCCTTTTCGACTCCGATGGATTCTCCCGTCAGCATGGATTCATCGACAGAAGCGTTTCCCCCGGTCACATATCCGTCTACTGGAACCCTGTCTCCTTGTCTGACAATGAGTGTATCGTCAATACTTATCTGCGAGACGGGTACAGTTCTGGTCTTGCCGTCGGACAATTCCAAAAGGGCTTCGTCAGGTTGCATGCCCATAAGAGCCTTTATTGCCATGCCGGTTGAGTGTCTGCTGCGCAATTCGAGGAGTTTGCCGGTAAGTACAAACGCGATTATCATAGCCGCTCCTTCATAATAAAGTTCCGCGCTTATGTCTCTTGATGTCAGAACCTCAGGGAAGATAGTGTTGAACACGCTGAAGATAAAGCTGACGGCAGTCGAGATTGCCACGAGACTGTCCATGTTGGGGGATTTGGCTCTCAATGCTTTTAATCCGCGGAGGTAGAAACCGTTACCGCAGTAAAGCATGACAACGAGAGTTAGTGACATGTATATCCATGCTTCTGCAGCAAAATGTATATGCGACATGCAGAGGACAGAGAGTGGAACTGTAATGACCCATGCCAGTATCACTTTGCGTTTCATCTCTTTGTATGCTGCCTCCTCATGCTCTTCTTTCTCTTTTACAGCCTGTTCCTCGGATTCTGAAACAATCATTTCATATCCGGCTCCCTTTACAGCTTCCGCTATGACGCGGGGAGATGTCAGGTCTGGATTCCAGTCTATAGTCGCAGAGTTGGTTGCAAAATTCACGTCTGCTGTCATGACACCCGGACATCCCGATATCGCCTTGCTGACAGTGCCGGCGCATACCGCACACATCATGCCGGTCACGGGAAAAGTCTCATGTCTTATTTCATTCTTATTCGCCATTGGGCAGGATAAAGATTATTGGCACGGTTGCCGAGATTCTTAACTATTCCTAAAGGTGTGCCTTTATATATAACCACAACATACCCTTTCGGGATTTCGCGATCAAGGATAATCGCCTCGTGTCTGAGATAAGAAAGAGCCGTTTTTTCATCAACTTCCGCTTCGGGCAGACTGCCTCTTTTCTTGGGGCTTGATAAAACAAATTCAGTGATCGGAACTGTGTCGCGCCCTTTTGTGGTTGTCAAGGGGATGCCGTCGGCTATTATTCTGACCTTTCCCCCAAGCATATCGGCAAGACTTTTCCCTTTTCTGATGCCGGAAACCGGGAAATCACCCTCTTTTCTCAGCACGCATAGAAACAGACCCTCGCCATGAGTCATATGTGGCATGAACCGCAGGCAGGGGTATGTTGTCGCAATCCCTTTCCCGATCCCCCATTCATCGGGGAGGTCAAGGTCAACAGGAGCCATCTCCAGCTCTTCTACGAGATAACGTACATTCTCTTCGTTTTCAAGCCGGTTGAACGTGCATGTCGAATATATAAGGAATCCCCCCGGTCTGAGAGCTGCGAACGCATTGTCAAGAATCTCTCTCTGCAGCGATGCGCATTGTCTCTGTAGTCCTTCGTTCCATTGAGTCACTGCCATTTCCTCTTTGCGCATCATTCCCTCGCCCGAGCAGGGAGCATCCACGGCAATGATGTCGAATAATTCTCCTGCGGCTGCGAAACGGTCGGTGGGAGAGTTGGTGATGATAATCTCAGGGTATCCCCATTTCATCAGGTTCTCTTTGAGAGCCGCAGCTCTGGCACCGACAAATTCATTGGCAACAACCCTTGTCCCGTCAGGAAGTGCGTTGATCATCGATGTTGTCTTTCCTCCTGGAGCTGCACAGAGGTCGAGCACATTGAGAGTGCATCCTGTGTCAAGAGCCATAGGGGCAATCTTTTCTATAACCGTTTCATAAATCATGGAAGATGCATCCTGCACATAGAACACACCGGCATGAATGAGCGGATTAAGTGTGAATACAGGACGTTCGGGAAGGTAAAATCCGCTGCCGCACCATTTTACCTTTGTCAGACCGTCGTATCCGAAGGTGCCCGGGGAAGCGGTCTTTCTCCTGTTTATCTTTATAGATACAGCCGGAGGTTGTTTCATAGCCGCGAGAAAATCGCCGGATTTCTCTCCAAGCAATTCCTGCATCTGTAATATAAATCTATCGGGCAATTCCATCATCTGCTTGTTTCATTTTAACTACAAAGGTAGTTTAATCCGAATGCACCGGGAGTGCAATTAACAAAATTAACAAAAAATGGAGATATTGGTGATAGACGAGTATAAGAAAATTATTAAATTTGTATTATGAAACAAGAAGCGGCATTATATCTTATACCTGTAAACATCAGTGACGCTCCGTTGGAGAATGTGATTCCGACCGGAAATCTTCAGCTTGTGAAGAGTCTGCGCCATCTGATTGTGGAAAATGTGCGCACTGCACGTCGTTTCCTGAAACGCTGGGACAAGACATTCGACATAGATTCCATATCATTCCATGAGCTTAACGGTCATACCGATCTTTCCGAGGTTAGTGAATGGCTTGAGCCGTTGCGTCATGGGGAAGCGATGGGTGTGATGAGTGAAGCCGGTTGTCCGGCTGTCGCCGACCCCGGTGCATTGCCGGTGGAAATCGCGCAGCGCGAAGGGCTGAAGGTTATTCCGCTTGTCGGTCCGTCAAGTATTCTGATGTCCTTGATGGCATCGGGTTTCAATGGTCAGGGATTCGCATTCAATGGCTATCTCCCGATTGATGAAAAGGAACGGAGTCGTACGATTCGCGAGCTTGAAAACGAGTCGCAGAATAAAAACCGTACACAGATATTTATAGAGACACCTTACCGCAACAACAGCATGATTCGTTTCCTTAGCGAGAATCTTCGTCCAGACACCATGCTTTGCGTCGCATGCGACATAACGGATACTGACCGGGAATCAGTGGTGACCCGTCAGGCGTCATCGTGGAAAAACTGCCGGGAGAATTATGACAAACGCCCGGCGATATTTCTTATATACAGAGGTGGCGACGCGGTTCTGGGCAACAGAAAAGGAGGGAGAAGGCATGTGCGCTAAGAAGATACGTTTCTATGGTCATCCCCAGCTTCCGTTCGAGGAGTGGGAGCCATCTTATGTTGACCAAGGCAAAGTGAATCCCGGGCAATCCGGCTATACCGATCTTGACATAACACCTGCGGATCTGGCAGCAGACAAAGTTTCTGAACGCAATCTGCATTTTATCTCTCTCGGCTCCGGCTCAAGCGGCAACTGTTGCTATATAGGAAGCAAGAGAGGCGGTATACTTATCGATGCCGGTGTCAAGACAGAGGATGTGGTGAGAATGCTTTCATCCAACGGCATCTCGATGAACTCTGTGAAGGCACTCCTGCTTACTCATGATCATTCGGATCATGTCAGATATGCATATAATATAGTGCGAAATCACAAACATATACGCATTTTCTGCACAAACAGGGTGCTCGGCGGGATATTGCGCCGTCACAGCATATCCAAACGTATCAAGGAATATCACAATCCGGTATTCAAGGAGATACCGTTCAGGATACTGGATTTCGAGATAACCGCTTTTGAGGTTCCCCACGACGGTACTGACAACATGGGTTTCTCGATAGAGTTCGACAATCGGCATTTCGTGCTTGCAACGGACCTTGGTGCTGTCACAGATCGTGCCCGTTATTACATGAGCCGTGCAAATTACCTTGTGATCGAGGCGAATTATGATCTTCAGATGCTGAAATACGGACCTTATCCGGAATATCTCAAGGCGAGAATTCAGACAGACAACGGGCATATGGACAATGAGGCTACCGGCGCATTTCTTAAGGAAATAGTCAATCCGGATCTTAAATATGTGTTTTTATGCCATTTGTCGAAAGACAACAATACCCCCTCCAAGGCTCTCAAAGCGGTAAGGGATGCGTTGGAAAGTGCCGGAAAGGTTGTGGGCAACGCGTCCGAAAGCATTCTTGACCGTAAGGCGGATATTCAGCTCATGGCGCTTCCGAGATTTGAGTCATCGCGCCTGTTTGTCTTCAGAGGGGTGGTGTCTTAGTGGCTATTATGCTCATAAGCGGTCCTTCGAGACCGTTTGGCGCCACTGCGGCGCGTGTTTCTATTCTCAGATATACACCATCTATATCGTATACAACCAACTGGGTCTCCTCGTCATCATCGAATTCCTCTGTCTCAATTATATTTTCAGGCGAGAGATTCAGGCTTGATGCGAGATAGCTTTCGAGATCATCGGGAAGTAGGTCTCCGAGATATACGTTGCGTATTACGGCTGTAGTAGGAGAAATCACATCCACATCCCAGCTTCCCGGAGTGCCCTGGATGTCAGTATACAATGGATGCCCCTCGCCGTCGGTGAGTATTCCTTCGAAATTATAATCGAGGGTGTCGAGAGGTTCTCCTACGCGTAATGCATCGGTAATGCTGCGGACGGTCATGGCGATGTCGTTGTCGGCATGATATTCATCTGCATATAAAGATATGGAATCCTCTGCCTTCTGTTCCGGCGCAGAGGTTTTTCGGCAAGCTGACATGTTGGCTATCAAGCAACATGCGATGCTGAAGATAACTGCAAACTTATGTTTAGACTGGCTCATTATACCATTTCAACAAATGACGGTGCAAATTTATTCAATGTTTTTGAAATATCATTAAAAATCTTAAAAAATATTAATAAATGGCAAGAAAATGCATTCTGTCAAGATGTAATTAAACTTTGGAAACAAATAAGCAAGGGTGCGGAACCAAATTCCGCACCCTTGCTTATTTGTTTCCAAAGTTCGGGACGAGGTTATTTTGTAACTCTCTCAAGCCAGTTGACCATGGCGAACATGACGCCCATGGAGACTACGCACACTGAGAGGAATACTGTCCAGGCAACCCATATGGGGCATGCGTTGTAGATAAGCGGACCGATCCAGAGGAGAAGGTTGCCTACAGCTGTGGCGCCAAGCCACAGACCCTGGCACAGACCCTGAAGGTGTTTAGGCGCTACTTTTGATACGAACGAAAGTCCAAGCGGAGATATGAACAGTTCCGCTACAGTCAGGAAGAAGTAGAGAACAAACAGAACCCATGGACCAGTCTTGAGACCTTCGGCAACTGCGGGAGCAAGTTCTTTGAACTCGTTTGCCGACGGATAACCCTTGACTGCGGAGAATATTACAAGGAAAAGATAAGCAATTCCTGCAAGACCCATGCCGATGGCGATTTTCTTGGGTGTGGAGATCTCTTTGCCTCTTTTGGCGAGCAGTGAGAATACCCACATGACCACCGGTGTCAGGATTATCACATAGAATGGATTGAGAGCCTGCCAGATTTCAGGCTGTACGGAGTCTGTGCGCACGAAGTCTCGGGCAAAGAGAGAGAGGGATGTGCCGTTCTGATGGAATGAGAACCAGAAGAAGATTGCGATGCCGAGCACTGCGAAAAGCGCGTACATACGCTGCTTGATTTCTTTTGCCATGCGGGCTTTCTCTTCGGCGGTGTATTGCACGCTCTCTGTCTTACCTTTCTTGGCGGGAGAAGGAAGCCCGCTCTTTGTTGCAAGGAAGATGGCGAGGGAGATAAGCATTGCTGCCACTGAAGCTATGAAGCTGTAGTGGATACCGGTATTGAACACATCCAGATATTGGGTGCAGAAACCTGCTACATCCTGCATGTTGCCTCCCATTTCTGTGATAAGGGCATAGAGGTTGTCGGCATTCTGCTGGTTCATGTTGTCGCTTAGGCTGAGGTATTCATGACAAAGGGCGGGGAGCGATGCGTTGTATGCAAGGTTGTGCACTCCGAGCCACCATGAGCGGAGAATCGGGGCAATAAAGGGGGCGAGCACACCTCCGATGTTGATGAATACATAGAAGATCTGGAAACCGGAGTCGCGTTGTGCGGCGTAGCGCGGATTGTCATACAGCTGACCGACTATCGCCTGTAGGTTTCCTTTAAAGAGACCGTTGCCGAACGCTATGAGGAAGAGCGCCACGCAGGTCAGTGTCAGAAGCCATGTGGTGTTTTCCGGAGTGGCAAGGATTGGCACGGCGAGAACCACATACCCGATGGTCATTACCATAAGGCCGGAGATGATTGTGCCTTTGTAGTTCTGGGTGCGGTCAGCGATGAGACCGCCGACGAGACTCAGGATGTAGATTCCTGCATAAAAACATGAGTAGACAATGGCACTTGTCTCCTCTTTCAGACCGAACTTCGAGCATAGGAAAAGCACAAGCACGGCGTTCATGATGTAATAGCCGAACCGTTCGCCCATGTTGGAAAGGGCAGCGGGGATAAGGCCTTTGGGTTGGTTCTTGAACATGTGTTTCGTATTAGGTTTGAATAAAAAAATTATTTGCTTGTATCGAGCATTTTATATGCCTTGGCGTAATTGTGGATCTGTTTTACCATTGCCACAAGACCGTTTGACCGTGTGGGCGACAGATGTTCCTTGAGTCCTATTTTGTCAATAAAATATAGATCGGCATCAAGTATCTCATCGGGAGTGCGGTCGTTAAGCACCCTCATGAGCAGGGCAACAATACCTTTCACAATCAGAGCGTCTGAGTCCGCTTCGAAGCGGATTTTGCTGTCGGCTTCGCGATTGGCGGAAATCCAGACTCTGCTCTGGCATCCTTCTATCAGGTTTTGCGGAGTTTTCTCCGATTCCGGATATTCAGGGAGGGTGTTGCCGAGATCTATAATATATGCATAACGGTCCATCCAGTCGGTCAGACCCTCGAATTCTTCTATTATCTCGTCTTGCGTTTCGTTTACACTCATTGCTTTATGTGCTTTAGGAAGCTGTCTGGACAGTTTCTAATGTTGAATTTTCTCCAAAGTTAATAATTTTTAGAAAATCATAAAATATTTATGATAAAAAAGGGAGGATATTTGTTATATCAAAAGAAAAGAATTAACTTTGCACCCGAAATCAGAACGACGGCATGCCGTCAGAAAGGGTCTTTTTTTTCCGGATCGCAGAAAGGGACGCGATGCCGAATCGAGAAAAAGGATTCTTTATTTTTTTAATCCCATTCCGTAACCTGACATGCGTGTGACGGTTCGGTAAGCGGATAGCGGATGCATTACCTGCATCCCTTTAATTTGTTAACATTAAAATAGATATATTTATGGCAACTTATCTGACCCAAGAGGGGTATAATAAAAAGATGGAGGAACTCTCGGCTCTTGAGGCGCAGCGTCCTGCCATCAAGCAGGCAATCGCCGAGGCCCGTGACAAGGGTGACCTCTCCGAGAATGCCGAGTATGACGCAGCAAAGGAGGCGCAGGGTATGCTTGAGATGAAGATATC
This sequence comes from Barnesiella sp. CU968, assembly GCF_905219685.1. Classification (NCBI taxonomy): domain Bacteria; kingdom Pseudomonadati; phylum Bacteroidota; class Bacteroidia; order Bacteroidales; family Barnesiellaceae; genus Barnesiella; species Barnesiella sp. CU968. Next base: position 4,433 of record NZ_CAJMXD010000023.1, on the reverse strand, counting down.
CAAGCTTAAGGAGCTTATCGCCGGTGCTCGTATTATAGATGACAGTAAACTGAATACCGAGGAGGTTCAGATTCTCAACAAGGTCACTATCCGTAATGACAAGGGTATGACCATGTGCTATACGATTGTTACTGAAAGCGAGGCTAATCTCCGTGAATTCAAGATCGCTTCAAACACTCCGATTGCGCAGGCTTTGCTCGGACATAAGGTGGGAGATCACGTAAAAGTGAACGCTCCAGTCGGTGTGATTGATTTCGAGATAATCAAAATCGAGGTGTGATGACTATCTTCTCAAGAATAATCGCAGGTGAGATTCCCTGCTATAAGATAGCTGAAAACGATAGTTTTTTCGCTTTTATGGATATAAATCCCGTAAACTGGGGGCATACGCTTGTGGTTCCCAAGAAAGAGACGGATTATATCTTCGATATGGATGATGACGAGCTGGGAGACATGATGGTTTTTGCCAAGAAAGTGGCAAAGGCAATCAAGGCTGCGATTCCGTGTCGCAAGGTCGGAGTTACTGTGCTTGGACTTGAAGTGCCTCACGCCCATATTCACCTGGTTCCATTGCAGAAAGAGGGTGATATGGATTTCAGATGCAAGATTTCCGATCCGGATCCTGCAAGGATGAAAGAACTTGCTGAGGCGATTTCTTCTAATGTGGAATTGTAAGAAAACAGGCATTTGTTTGTGCTAAAATTGAAGAGGCATCGGAAACGATGCTTCTTTTTTTGTTAATAATTATGTATATTTGCGTGTAAATCGAATATTATATGGATAATTTCACATTTTGCTCCCCGACGGAGTTTATATTTGGTCGCGACACACAGAAAGAAGTCGGTAAGGCTCTGAAACGTTATGGCGCTGAGAAAGTAATGATAGTGTATGGCAGCGCGCGAATTCGAGAAAACGGTCTGTTGAATGAGATCGAGGATTCCATGCGTGCCGAAAAAATAGAGTTTTGTGAGTTCGGCGGTATTGCCCCAAATCCTACTGCCGAGAGCGTTTATGCAGGAATTGCCAAGGCTGTTGAGGAAGGCGTCGATTTTCTTCTTGCAGTTGGTGGCGGTTCTCCGATCGATGCCGCCAAAGGAATTGCTCTGGGGGCTGTGACTGCGGAAGATTTCTGGGATTTTTATGACGGAAAGGCAAAGCCGTTTGCCGCGCTCCCCGTAGGAGTGGTGCTGACCATTCCTGCAGCTGGCAGTGAGGGAAGCGGAAATTCCGTAATAACCAACGAAAAGACTCATCAGAAAATATCTGTAAGATATCCTGATCTGCTTCGTCCGCGGTTCTCGATCATGAATCCTGAACTTACATATTCTCTGCCATGGTTTCAGACGGCGTGTGGCATCGTAGACATGATGGCGCATATTTATGAACGCTATTTCTCCAACACTCCCGAAACCCAGCTTGTCGATGCTTATTCGGAGGCGATCTTGCGTGATGTGATGGATCAGGCGCTTACACTCAAACTCGATGGTGAGAATTACGCGGCAAGAGCGGATGTGATGTGGGCGGGAATGCTCGCGCACAACGGACTCTGCGGCGTCGGAAAGGTCGAAGACTGGTCTTCACATCGGCTTGAGCATGAGATTTCGGCGTTTTATGATGTCGCTCACGGAGCAGGTCTGGCAGTTATGATTCCGGCGTGGATGACATTTTGTGCTCGTCGCAATCCTGACAAGCTCTGGAGATTCGCAATCAATGTCATGTCGGTTGACCCGTCGGGCAAGGATACGGAGGAGATCATAGACGAGGGCATAAGCGAACTTAAGAATTTCTATCATGACCTCGGTCTGACAACAAATCTCAGAGAACTTGTAGGAAAAGAGCCGGACATAGATATGATGGTTAAATCTCTTAATCGCAACATGGGAGATACGCTCGGAACCTATGTGCCGCTTTCAATGGAAGACTGTAAAGAGATCTACCGTCTCGCACTGGAAGGGTGATTCGCCTTGACGGATCATATGAATTGATGTATTATGGAAATCAGGATTGATAATTTCATAAAGATATATGAACGTAGCTTCATAGAGAACTGGGATCTCCCCGCCTTGACCAATTATGTTAGCCGCAAGACACTGACTTACGGAGACATGGCAACTGTAATCGCCCGCATACACCTCTTTTATGAGTCTGCGGGAATCAGGCAGGGCGCGAAAATAGCCATATGCGGCAAGGATTCTCCGGAATGGGTGCTGCTGTATATTGCCACAGTCACTTACGGTGCAGTCGTAGTGCCGATATTGTCGGAGTTCAACCCTGTGGACATTACGCATATTGTGAATCATTCCGGGGCGGAGTTGCTTTTCGTATCCTCAAATATCTGGGAACATATGGAACCGGAACGTCTGCTGAAGGTGAAAGGCGTCATGGGTCTTGAAGACAGGGATATTCTTTATGAGAAAAGGGGAGAGGAGCTTTCGCGGAGTCTGCATATGCTTAGGCGTAAGTTTAGAAAATTATATCCGTCGGGTTACCGTTCGCAAGACATCCGCTATGCGGACAGAGACAATTCCGAGGTCGTGGAAATCAATTATACGTCGGGAACAACGGGTTTTTCGAAAGGGGTGATGTTGACCGGTGAGAATCTTGCGGGTAATGTGTGTTTCGGACGCGACACTCAGTTGCATTTCCGCAGTTCGCGTGCGCTGTCTTTTTTACCGCTTGCCCATGCCTACGGTTGCGCGTTCGACATGCTGACCCCTCTTGCCGTGGGGTCACATGTCACTCTGCTATGTAAGACTCCCTCTCCGCGCATACTTCTGAAAGCATTGTCGGAAGTGAAGCCAAATCTTGTGATATGTGTGCCTCTGATTCTTGAAAAAATATATAAGAACCAGATTCTTCCGATGATATCAAAGGGGGCGGTGCGCTGGACTCTTGCCGTGCCCCTGCTTGATAGCTTCATATATTCCAAGATTCGCAAGAAACTTGTGGATGCTTTCGGCGGAGAGTTCGAGGAAGTTATTGTAGGAGGTGCGCCGCTAAACCATGAAGTGGAGGAGTTCCTGCACAAAATCAAGTTCCCGTTTACTGTCGGATACGGCATGACGGAGTGTGGTCCGTTGATCTCATATACACCGTGGCGTGAGTTTATTCCGGGCAGTTCCGGGCGTACTCTGCCTATTATGGAGTCCCGTATCCTTTCTGAGGATCCTGAAAATATCCCCGGTGAGATATGTGTGCGCGGAACCAATGTGATGAAAGGGTATTATAAGAACCCTGCGGCAACGCGTCAGGTGATGGAGGATGGCTGGCTGAAGAGCGGAGATATGGGTACGCGCTCGGCAGATGGCACACTCTTCTTGCGCGGACGCTCCAAGACAATGATACTCTCCGCCTCCGGGCAGAATATCTATCCGGAAGAGATAGAGGCAAAACTTAACAATATGCCTTTTGTCGCAGAGAGTCTTGTGGTTGAGCGAGACGGAAAACTGGTAGGTCTTGTATATCCGGATTATGACGCGCTTGACCGGTTTGATGTGTCTGTTGTGGATATGGAGTCCAAGCTGGATGATATACGCACTGAACTCAACAAACTTGTGGCTCCATATGAGAGGATATCAAAAATCATTCTCATGCCCAATGAGTTTGAAAAGACTCCGAAACGGTCAATCAAACGTTTTCTCTATACTGCCAAATGAACCCTTCATAAGTGCGGTTGTTATAGAATCATGAGGAAAATGTGTGCGTTCCCGGTTTCGGTCAGGAATCCGCATGTCCGGTTTTATCTGTAGCCCTATAGACAGCGATAGATAAAATGTCAGAAGTCCGTAATATAAACTATACATTTAATCATTCGATATTATTATGAAAAAGGTATTTATGACATTGGCGATAGCCGCAGCGGCTATCGGTTCGTTGACATCTTGCGGCTCCAAGGCTGCACGCGAAGGAAGTGATGAAGGAGAGGCATTGAAAGCCAAGATCGAGAATTGCACAGATCCTGACAGCCTTAAGATATATGTCGAGCAGGCTCAGACTTATGCTCAGAAACTTGAAGCGGAAGGAAAAGGTGAGGAGGCAGAGGCTTATCTGAACAAGATAGTGCCCGTAGTGCAGAAGAAAGATCCTTCTGTCGCCACTTATTTCGAAGAGCTTAAGACTAAAGCCGGCGAAGAGGTGACAGAGGCAAAAGAGGCTGTCGACAGCGTTGCCGGTGCTGTGAAAGATAAAAGCGCGGCGGTAGTCGACAGTGTGAAGAATGCAGGCGCCAATGCCGTTGAGGGTGTAAAGAAAGCCGGTTCTGACGCAGTGGAGGCAGCAAAAGAAAAGAGTGCCGCGGCTGTTCAGAAAGGGAAAGAGAAAGTTTCCGACGCCGCCCAGCAGGGTGCCGATAAAGTGAAGGATTTATTGAAATAGCAAATGTTTGATATATAAAACAATGGGATTTCGGTTTAACCGAAATCCCATTGTTATAT
>NZ_CAJMXD010000022.1:0-16796 GCF_905219685.1 Barnesiella sp. CU968 | reverse complement strand
CCTCACAAAAATAGCCGCCCAAAATCTGGACGGCTTTCTTTTTATGGCTTACCTGCTATCGCGGACGGTTGTACTTTTGTGCTGATAGACCTGAAGACAGCAAAAATATCACATCAGGATATCGGACAGATGGACATGTATGTCAGAATGTATGATGAGCTGAAACGTACACAGGGTGATAACCCGACGAACCGACAGCATGGAAATTCGAGCTTCCCGGTAATCTGGTGGCTATCATCTCACGAAGTATTTTCATAGTTCGTTATAATAGAATATTTTGTGCCCAATCGGGAATATCCTCAGTGTACTGCTTTGCTAAAACTCCATCTGAGAGACGGAAGAGAGGGCGGGCATCAACATCGTCTATGGAGTTATCGTAGACGTAAAGACGGTCAATGATTGATGCTACTATTTTGCAGTTTTGAATTGACTTGTTGTAGCGAGAGATAATTTTGGTGATTGGTACATCATGTCCGCCTTTCATTACTCTTTTTGCGATGCGGGAAGCATTAATGGCAGGATTAGATGTAGAAATAAAGAATATTCTTATAAAAAAACCGGCTTGTTTTGCTCGGATGACAAAATCGATCTTATCTTGTGCAGAGAAGACGGTTTCAAAAACAAAACTTTTCTTTTCTGCAAGACATCTTTCGCGAAGTTCTGAACAATAATTGGCTGCCTTCAGAACTGCTGCCGAATTATTCCAATCACCGAACATATCTTTGGCTACTTGGTCGGGATTGATATATGTTGTTCCCTCAGCCCATTCATGATGAAGAAACTTCTGGGTAATGGACGTTTTACCCGACCCGTTAGGTCCAGCAATTATTATCAATTCCGGCTTGTGCTCAGTGGTTACCATTTTTTAACTTCATTTATACGAGCCGCCCATTGAGCCTGTTGTTCTTCAGCCTCCTTACGGAGGTTTTCGAAATATTTCTTGGTCGCCTCTTCATTCTGGACCTTTGCTTCTTGTGCCACCTCGTGCATGATATGCGCGAGCATTTCATCGGTGGGCTCTTTACCGGAATTGAAGCGGTATGAATTCAGTTCGGCTTCAGACATAATTTTTAAAAATTAAAAGGCAGGGACTTCTAATTGCAGAAATCCCTGCCTTGTTATTATTTATCCTACTAAGGGATTACTCTTCGATGGCTGCCTGCGCCGCTGCTACGCGGGCGATGGGCACACGGAAGGGTGAGCAGCTGACGTAGTTCATGCCGAGATTTGCGCAGAATTTCACTGAGCTGGGCTCGCCTCCATGCTCGCCACAGATGCCGACCTTCAGATCCGGACGGGTAGCACGACCTTTCTTAACACCCATCTCTACGAGCTGACCAACTCCTGTCTGGTCAAGTACCTCAAACGGATCTACCTTGATGATGCCGTGCTCTTTGTAGAATTTCAAGAACTTGGGAGCGTCATCACGAGAGAAACCGAATGTCATCTGGGTGAGGTCATTGGTACCGAATGAGAAGAATTCAGCCACCTCTGCAATTTCGTTTGCGGTAAGCGCCGCACGAGGAACCTCAATCATTGTTCCAACCTTGTAGATTACTGAGTCTCCTTTCTCTTCGAATACTTTTGCAGCAGTTGTGTTAATAACATCTGCCTGATTCTGGAGCTCTTTGAGAGAACCTACCAACGGAACCATAATCTCAGGAAGAACCTTGATACCGCGTGCCTTACATGCAAGTGCCGCCTCGATGATAGCTCGTGTCTGCATTTCGGTTATCTCAGGATATGTGATTCCAAGACGGCAACCACGGTGTCCGAGCATCGGGTTAAACTCTTCAAGTGAATCTACCTTTGCCTTAACCTCTTCGAGTGTGAGACCCATCTCTGCTGCAAGCTCTTTCTGTGTAGCAGTCTGATGAGGTACAAACTCATGCAACNGCGGGTCAAGAAGACGTACAGTCACACCATAACCGTCCATAGCCTCGAAAATTCCCTCGAAGTCACCACGCTGCATGGGAAGAAGTTTGGCAAGAGCCGTACGACGACCCTCTTCGTCAGATGCAAGAATCATCTCACGAACTGATTTGATTCTATCGCCTTCAAAGAACATATGCTCTGTACGGCAAAGACCTATACCCTGTGCACCAAAGCGACGTGCCTGTTTTGCATCGCGGGGAGAATCCGCATTTGTGCGTACAAGAGTCTTGGCGAATTTGTCAGAGAGGTTCATGATTGCGCCGAAGTCGCCATCAAGTTCAGGCTCGGTTGTCGGAACCTGGCCGTCATATACATCACCTGTAGAACCGTTGAGTGAGATCCAGTCTCCCTCCTTATAAACCTTGCCGTACATTTCTACAGTCTTTGCCTTGTAGTCAACAACAATCTCACCGGCGCCAGACACACAGCATTTACCCATACCACGAGCAACAACTGCAGCATGAGATGTCATACCTCCACGCATTGTAAGGATTCCCTGTGCCACAGCCATACCGCGAAGGTCTTCAGGTGAAGTCTCGATACGCACGAGAACGACTTTCTTTTTCTTTTCTGACCATTCTTCAGCATCATCAGCCTGGAACACAACCTGACCGGTTGCGGCGCCTGGAGACGCTGGCAGACCTTTTGCCATGACTTTGGCACGCTTGAGAGCGTCTTTGTCAAACACAGGGTGAAGAAGTTCATCGAGTTTCTGGGGTTCTATGCGGAGAAGTGCTGTTTTCTCATCGATTTCGCCGGCACGGAGAAGATCCATGGCGATTTTCACCATTGCAGCACCAGTGCGTTTGCCGTTACGGGTCTGGAGCATCCAGAGTTTACCATCCTGAATTGTGAACTCCATATCCTGCATGTCTTTGTAGTAGTCTTCAAGACGTTTTGCAATAGCTATAAGCTCGGCAGCGCATACAGGCATAGACTCCTCAAGAGAAGGATATTTCTCGCGACGCTCATCTTCAGAAATACCCTGAAGTTTAGCCCATCTGCGTGAACCTTCCACTGTAATCTGCTGCGGAGTGCGGACACCAGCAACGACATCCTCACCCTGAGCGTTAATAAGGTATTCGCCGTTGAAGATATTCTCACCTGTAGCTGCGTCGCGGCTGAACGCAACACCGGTAGCAGAGTTGTTACCCATGTTGCCGTATACCATCGCCTGCACGTTGACAGCAGTACCCCACTCTTCCGGGATCTGGTTCATACGGCGGTAGATAATGGCACGTTCGTTCATCCAGCTGTCGANAACAGCGCAGATACCTCCCCACAGCTGCTCCCATGCAGACTCTGGAAAATCTTTGCCTGTATATTCTTTTACGGCTGCTTTAAACCGTTTTACAAGTTCNTTGAGATCCTCTACATCAAGTTCATTGTCAAATTTCACACCCTTCTCCTCCTTAACCTTATCCATGATAGCCTCGAAAGGATCGATATCGGTTTTGCTCTTCGGCTTCATTCCAAGCACAACATCACCGTACATCTGTACGAAACGGCGGTAGCTGTCCCATGCGAAACGAGGATTGCCGCTCTTTTCTGCCATAGTGGCAACAGTCGCATCATTCATACCGAGGTTGAGCACTGTATCCATCATACCGGGCATAGAAGCGCGGGCTCCGGAACGTACTGAAACAAGAAGAGGATTAGAAGAATCATCGAATTTATTGCCGGTAAGTTCCTCGACATGAGCTATTGCTTTCTCAACTTCAGCCTTGATGTCTTCCACTACTTTGTCACGGCCATATTGTGTGTATTCTGTGCATACTTCTGTGGTAATCGTGAATCCGGGAGGCACTGGCATCCCCAACAGGTTCATCTCTGCAAGGTTTGCACCCTTGCCGCCAAGGAGATTTCTCATTGACGCATTACCTTCGGCTTTTCCGTCACCGAACGTATATACTTTTTTTGCCATAGAGGTTATAAAATTAATTATGACTTAAATTAAATATAATATTTTTATCTTTATATCATATTGTGCTTTCAATCGGTATTTTGAGCCTTTTACATTAGCATCCAATATATTAAACTATTGCAAAAGATAAAATATCNCAATTATAAACATGCAAAGAAAAGCACGTTTTCGAGACTGCTTCCTATTTAGCAACTGCAAATATACAAATTTGTTGTTAATTTTTAGTATTTTTGCATTGAAAAAGTAATATTTAAGATAATAAATGGGACGAAAACGCAAGGAACAGCCAATTCTGAGAAATATAGAAATAAGCGGAGTTGCCGCCGAGGGTAAGGCCCTCGCCAAAGTGGCGTGGAAAGAAGATGATGAAAACAAAATAGTTGTCTTCATTCCATTCGGTGCACCCGGTGACATAGCGGACATAAAGATTGACCGCAAAAAACACAGTTATGCGGAGGGACACATAGAAAACATGATCACCCCCTCTCCTATCCGTGTCAGTCCGAAATGCGCTCATTTCACAATATGCGGCGGATGCAAATGGCAGCATCTTCCATATGAAGAACAATTGAAATTCAAGCAGCAGCAGGTTACCGATGCTCTCCAGCGTATTGCAAAAATCGAATTGCCGGAGATTTCTCCGATTCTTGGTTCTGAAAATGTATGGCACTACAGAAACAAGATGGAATACACCTTTTCCAATAAAAAATGGAGAACCTGGGAAGATGTGCGTTCCGGCAAAGAGTTTAACGATTCGGGCAATGCCCTTGGCTTTCATATTCCCGGAGCGTTCGACAAAGTATATCATATTGATGAATGCTTCCTGCAGGATGATCTTGGAAACAGAATCCGGAATTTCATTTTTCAGGAAGCCGAAAGCCGCGGGCTCTCCTTTTATAACATTCGGGAGAACCGGGGGATGCTAAGAACCCTGATGATACGCATTGCATCAACAGGACAAGTAATGGTTTGTCTGGTTTTTGGCGAAGACAGACCGGAAGAGAGTGTCGCACTGCTTGAAACCATTGCCGACAGATTTCCCGAAATCACCTCATTACTCTATGTTGTGAACCTTAAACTCAATGATACTATCTCCGATCAGGAGATTCATTCATTCAGAGGTCCTGAATATATAGAGGAAGAGATGGAGGGATTAAAATTCAGGGTCAACGCAAAATCTTTTTACCAGACCAATTCAGCACAGGCATACGAACTTTATAAAGTCGCCCGCAAATTCGCCGGACTTGACAGCAATAATAACGAAGAGACGAAGCCGCTCGTTTATGATCTCTATACAGGCACAGGTACAATAGCAAATTTTGTCGCTCGTGCGGCTCGTCAGGTAATCGGAATTGAATACGTTGAAGAGGCAATTGAAGATGCAAGACTGAATGCAAGTGTCAACGGACTTGACAACACTCTTTTCTATGCCGGTGACATGAAAGAAATACTAACCGACGGTTTTATCTGTTCTCATGGAAAACCAGATGTCATGATTATCGATCCTCCTCGTGCAGGCATGCACGAGGATGTAATCAAAGTCATACTTAAGGCACGTCCTTCGGTAATCGTATATGTAAGCTGTAATCCTGCCACACAGGCGCGTGACCTTTCACTTCTCGACTGCGCATATCGTGTGACGGATGTCCAGCCTGTCGATATGTTCCCCCATACACATCATGTCGAGAATGTTGTCAGACTGCAATTAAAATAACAGTATACACCATAATAACAATAACCGACACGGCACCGGAGTTCCATTTCGCTCCGGTGCCGTATTATCTGGAATCATTTTATAATTGTCACAGATGTATCACTCTTCCACGACCTCAATTTCAATTTGGAAATTTTCAAGAAACTGCATTGTCCTGGAAATATAATCTGCCATCACCACATCTTCGTCAACAAAAGGCACGACATCTCTGTAAGCCGCCATTACACTCTCTATATAAGGCGAGGATTTGAGCGGACGACGGAAATCTATGCCCTGAGCGGCGTTCATAAGTTCTACAGCTGCTATATATTTGAGGTTATCTACGATTTTATGCAATTTTGTCGCGGCATTAGCACCCATCGACACAAGATCTTCCTGTCCGTTTGAACTGACTATTGAATCACATGACGCAGGCCATGCGAACATTTTGTTCTGACTTACCATTGAAGCAGCTGCATATTGGGGAATCATGAATCCTGAATTCAAACCGGGATGAGCCACAAGGAAAGGCGGCAGTCCACGATCTCCAAGAATCAGCTGTGCTACACGGCGCTCGGATATGTTGCCAAGTTCATGAAGAGCGACACCCATATAGTCGAACGCAAGAGCCAACGGCTCTCCATGGAAGTTGCCGCCCGAAACCACTAAATCAAGGTCAGGGAAAACTGTGGGATTGTCAGTAACAGAGTTGATTTCCGTATGAAGTATGTCTGTAACATGATTCATGGCATCCTTCACGGCACCGTGGACCTGAGGAATGCAGCGGAATGAATAAGGATCCTGCACATGCTCTTTATGGCGAGCTATTATCTCACTGTCTTTNAACAGCCAGCGGTATATCTTGCCTGTCTCTATCTGTCCGCGATGCGGACGCACCTGCTGAATGCAATCGAAGAAAGGTTCTATTCTGCCGTCAAACGCCTCAAGAGACATGGCACCGAAAAGATCAAAACAATTTACCAGATGCCATCCGTCAATGAGAGCCTTGATGCCGTTGGCACTCATGAACTGAGTGCCGTTAAGAAGGGCAAGACCCTCTTTAGACATAAGTCGTATCGGCTTCCAGCCAAATATGTTAAGAGCTTCCGCACTGCGTATTCTTTTCCCCTTATACCACACCTCTCCCTCGCCTATGAGCGGAAGGAAAAGGTTGGCAAGAGGTGCGAGATCTCCCGACGCGCCAAGAGAGCCTCTGTCAAATACAACCGGAAGGACATTGTTGTTATACATATCAAGAATACGCTCTACTGTTATTGTCTGCACTCCGCTGAACCCCATCGACAACGCATGTGCTTTCAGTAGAAGCATCAGTTTCACTATGACATCGTCTACAGGAGTCCCGACACTGCATGAATGGCTTTTTACAAGGTTTTCCTGTAGTGTCGACAGCTCATCGCGAGATATGTGTTTGTCACATAGTGAACCGAAGCCGGTTGTGACACCATAAATAGGAGCAGTGTTCACATCCGTCTTTCTGTCAAGATATTCCCTGCATCTTTCTATTCTCTGACGCCCCTCCTCAGAAAGCAAAAGCCGAGTATTGTCATTGATGATGCGTTCAATAAGGTCATACGTCAGTTCAGATGAACCCACTGCGTATGTTTCCAGTCTATCCATGGTATATAGAATATTTTTAAGTGGTTGATAAATTTAATTGTTAAAAACTCTCAGTTGTGAGCCACAATCCGCCCACGGCTGATAACGGTATTCACACAGTTCATTCCCACATAGTACGGAAGCATGCGGTAGTTTTCGAATTCAAGTATGACAACATCTCCGCTTTTCCCCACCTCGATAGACCCGGTCTCGGATGCGAGATCAAGCGCAGCCGCACCGTTTAGAGTCAAAGCGGTTATAGTCTCCTCTACCGACATTTTCATATAAATGCATGCCAAGGCTATTGTCAAGGGGATAGAACCGCTGAAACAAGAACCTGGATTAAGGTCTGTAGCAAGAGCCACAGCCGCACCAGAGTCGATAAACTTACGAGCCGGAGCGAATGGTTCCCGCAATGCGAACGCTGTCAAAGGGAGAAGAGTCGCAACTGTCCCTGATTCTGCCATTCTGGCGACTCCTTGATCGCTTACGTGCAACAGATGGTCGGCAGACACCGCACCCATTTCCGAGGCAAGCTCCGCGCCACCGAGCGTAACTATTTCGTCTGCATGAAGTTTAAGTTTGAATCCGGCTTCACGTGCCGCTTGTAAAAAACGTCTTGAATCATCGATCTCAAAAACATTCTTTTCGGTAAAAATATCGCAGAACACAGCCTTACCTTTGACAGCCGGAATCATTTCCCGTATCATGAAATCAACATATTCTGCAGTGCGCCCTTTGTATTCCTGCGGCACGGCATGCGCGCCAAGAAAAGTAGCGACAACTCTCAGTTTACGGTCAGCATCTTTAGAAAGCGAATCAATCACATCAAGCATTTTTACCTCGGTTGCGACATCAAGACCATATCCGCTTTTTGCTTCTACGGTTGTCACTCCCATGGAAACCATTCTGTCGATAAACCACTCCGCCTTCTTTTTAAGTTCGGAATAAGATTCAACACGAGTGGCATTCACTGTGGATTGTATTCCTCCTCCCCTTTCCATTATGCTCATGTAGGAATCCCCTTTGAGCCGCCATTCAAACTCGTCAGGTCTGTATCCCCCGAAAACAAGATGTGTATGGGAATCGACAAACCCGGGAAGAACCACTCTTCCACATGCATCTATTGATTCGTGACATTCAGAGACAAGTTCAGCCTTAAGATTACGATCCGCACCGCAATACGTTATCCTCCCGTCTGATATGACAATCGCCCCGTCTGGAATGACAGTAAGCATATCCATCTCTTTGCCACGCCTTGCAGAGTTTCCTACAGGGGTTACTATATTGGCATGTCTGATTACAATATTGCTCATTGTGTTGCTATTACATTGTTGACAACTGACAATATACCGGACTCCCTGCTGTCAGCATTTTCTGCAATCTCATGTGCTTCGGAAAGCATTGCCTCCGCCACATCCCTGTTTTTAAGCCCAGCAGCATTTATCTTCACATTCAGATATGCGCCCTGGACTGCCGCTCGCGCGGCAAGCGCACCGACACCGGCATCGCTGACAGACGCAGGATTACCATTTTTAGCCATCGCTTCAAGAATGTCGAATGTCTCAAACGCAGTTTTCATCGTGCGCAAAGGAACTTGCGTGGCATAGAGTGTTGCCTTTTCAAGCGCTTCCTTGCGAGCCTCTTTCTCCTCATCTGTCTTTTTGGGCATAGCGAAGACATCCATGATACGGTTGAAAGCTTCCGTATCTTCATCTACAAGACGAATAAGCGCATCCTGAAGAAACCTTCCCTTTTCTGCAACATCCGAGAACTCCTCCCAACGCTCGTCCCATCCCGCCTTATGGGCAGACAGATTAGCTACCATTGTCCCGAGTGCCGCACCCAGCGCACCCATGTATGCCGAAATCGATCCTCCACCGGGTGCCGGTGATTCAGATGCTGTCTCGTCTGCGAAACCACGACAGGTCGTATCAACAAGTTTCCTGCTTTTTTTGTCAGCATCAAGCATATATTCTATGACTTTCTCAGCCGGGTCAAACGGCTTCAGTTCATCAAGTCCCATTGACTTCACAGCAATCTTGATAATCTCCTCTTCAGGTATGCCGAGAGACCTCTGTTGCCGGCGCAGATAGTGCTTGCCCGCATCCAGCAATGCACGCTTGGGCACAAGTCCGACAATCTCTGTGCCGGTAACTCTTATTCCGCGTGCCGCCGCAGCACGGCAGACTTCGTCAAAGGCAACATGAAGCGGTGTAACTCCCATGTCTGTTATATTCATCGACACCTGTGCGATTCCATATTCATCTATGAACCAACCTATCGCTTTTGTGGATTTGAGAGTGCCGGGCAACATTATCACATTTCCGTTCTCATCCTTGACAGGTTTACCGTTGGGTTTACCCCCTTCTCTTTTCGGTCTTCCCTTTTCACGGACATCAAAAGCAATGGCGTTTGCACGTCGCGTCGAAGTAGTGTTTAGATTGAAATTCACGGCAATCAGGAAATCACGGGCACCAACGGCTGTACAGCCTGTGCGGGCAACACCTTCGTCAAAAGCGCGGTCGCCGAAATCCGGTCCCTTGCCTTCTTTTCCCATACGCTCAGCCAGACCTTCATACTCCCCTTCCCTGCATATCGCAAGGTTCTTACGTTCCGGCACGAATGCCGCAGCCTCATAGCAATAGCATGGTATATTCAATTCTGCCGCCGCTCTTTCCGCCAGTTCTCTCGCAAGAGACGCACACTCTTCAAGCGTTATGCCGCTTACGGGAATCAGGGGGCACACATCAGTTGCACCCATACGTGGATGCGCACCGTGGTGATGTCGCATGTCTATCAGCTCGGCAGCCTTCCGCATGCCTCTCAAAGCCGCTTCCATGACAGCGTCAGGTTCTCCAACAAATGTGACAACCGTCCTGTTCGTAGCCTCTCCGGGATCAACATCAAGGAGTTTGACCTCTCCCCCTTTCTCTATCTCTGCGGTAATGGCATCAATTATATTCTTGTCGCGCCCCTCTGAGAAATTGGGGACACATTCTATGATTTTTTTCATAAATAAATCTTACTTATGTGAATTTTTACATACCCGACCATTGAAACATGATTGGACAATAATCTCAATTACAATCAACCGAGCACTGAATCAAGAAGCGACTCATCAGCAATAAATGGTTCTGTTATCATAAAGCCGTTTTCACACTGAGTGTCATTCCACTCTCTGACTGTAGACATGGCATTCTCATTGCGTGCCCAGCTACGGCGTGCGACGCCACCCATGACATCCCATAACATGGCTTTGCGCAGAATATCGTCAACTCTTTCAGAGCCGTCGCATACCATTCCGAACCCGCCATTGATTGCTTTACCGATTCCTACGCCGCCGCCGTTATGAAGAGCCACCAGACTCATCCCGCGTGCGCAATTGCCGGCAAAACACTGCACTGCCATATCCGCCATGACATTTGAGCCATCCTTTATATTGGAAGTCTCGCGGAAAGGAGAGTCCGTACCACTTACGTCATGATGGTCACGGCCAAGCATAATCGGACCGACTTCTCCATTGCGAACCATTTCGTTGAACTTCAGAGCTATTTTAAGCCTGCCCATTGCGTCCTGATACAGAATACGTGCCTGAGTGCCTACAACCATCGCGTTTTTTTCGGCATCGCGTATCCAATTGTAATTGTCGCGATCCTGACCCCTGCGATCCGGATTGATACATTCCATGGCAGCACGGTCTGTCTTGACAAGATCCTCATGTCTTCCGCTCAGACACACCCATCGGAAAGGACCGTAACCATAATCGAAAAGCATGGGTCCCATTATGTCCTCTACATATGAAGGCCAGACAAACCCGTCTTTTTCATCAACTCCATTTCTGGAAATCTCCTTCACTCCGGCATCGTAGATGGCTTTCATAAATGAATTCCCATAATCAAAGAAGTATGTTCCACGCTCTACAAGTATTTTTATAGCTTCATAATGACGGCGCAGCGTGTCGTCGATCAGTTCATGGAACCGCGCCGGATCATCGTGCAGGAGTCTTGTGCGCTCCTCAAAAGTGATTCCTGCAGGACAATATCCTCCTTCATATACTGCATGGCAGGATGTCTGGTCACTT
Source organism: Barnesiella sp. CU968 (assembly GCF_905219685.1). NCBI lineage: Bacteria > Pseudomonadati > Bacteroidota > Bacteroidia > Bacteroidales > Barnesiellaceae > Barnesiella > Barnesiella sp. CU968. The sequence goes on along the minus strand of NZ_CAJMXD010000022.1, from coordinate 5,543 downwards.
AGTAATTCAATTTTCTTGTCATGACTGACAGCATATTCAAGAAGGTCAACGACATTTCCGTGATATGCGACAGATACAGGCATTCTCTTTTTCATGGCATCCTCCGCCAGACTGAAAGCTTCAGCTATATCATCTGTTATCTCCGCCACCCATCCTTGGTTTTTACGTGTCATTATGCGCGAGAGATCCACTTCCGCTATAATTGCAGCCGCGCCTGCGATTTCCGCAGCCTTTGGCTGAGCTCCACTCATGCCTCCGAGTCCCGAAGACACGAACAGGTGCCCTCTCAGATCGCCATCCTGCGGCACACCGAGTTTCATGCGGCCGGCATTGAGAAGAGTGTTGAAAGTGCCGTGCACGATACCCTGAGGTCCTATATACATCCAGCCGCCAGCCGTCATCTGTCCGTAATTCGCCACACCCATCTGCATCGCCTCATGCCAGTCATGGGGATTGTCGAACAAACCGACCATCATGGCATTTGTTATTATAACGCGCGGAGCGTCCTTCCGGGAAGGGAAGAGTCCGAGAGGATGACCAGACTCAATGACAAGGGTCTGCTCATCTGTAAGTTCCTCAAGATACTTCTTTATAAGACGGTATTGCAGCCAATTCTGGCAAACCTGTCCCGTCTCACCGTAAGTCACGAGTTCATAAGGATAAAGAGCAATATCAAAACAAAGATTGTTGTCGATCATAACCTGAAACGCCTTACCTTCGACACATTTGCCTTTATACTCGTCAATGGGTTTGGCGGCAAGATTTCCTTCAGGACGAAACCGATATGCATATATCCGTCCACGAGTGCGCAGTTCTTCAAGAAATTCAGGAGCGGCTTTCTCATGCAACTCCGGCGGAAGATAACGCAATGCATTCTTCAATGCAGTTCTGGTTTTCTCCGGTGTCAATGTGTATCCCCTGTCGGGAGCACGACGGATACCTTCTTCAAACGATGGCATATCAGGCCATTCGGCATCCAGAAGTATTCTGTTGTTATCCATGGAACATTTTTTATTCATATTTTTTACAAAATTAAGAACTATTCCAGACCTTGCAAATTTTTTCTTAATATTATAAAACATAAATCACCATATACAAAATTATCAATCGCACCCATTCCGGCATTGTCGCACAGAACTTGTCTTGACTTATTTACGAAAATCAAAATAATTATATTGCTGATTATTTTCCCAACCTCAGCGGATCTTTCCGGTTGTGTCCCCCCTCCCATAACCGCCAGACGTAAGGTTGCCGGCTCTTCGAATAGCGAAAACACCTCGGAAATATCTCGCTGATATCAAGAAAAAATAAGGCAAGACGAGTTCACATTTTCAATAACAGGACAACACTTTTCCAAATATGGAATTGGAAAAATAGTCGTCAAGTGTTATCTTTGCATTCGCTTTTGAATAATATACGACATGAGCAATATCCCATTCACGCACCTTCACGTGCACTCGCAATATAGCCTTCTTGACGGAAAGGCTACAATACCGGAACTTGTAGACAAAGCCATTGCCGACGGGCAACGGGGCATCGCGCTGACCGATCATGGCAACATGTTCGGAATCAAGGAATTTTTCAATTATGTCGAGAAAAAGAATTCCGGTAAACCAGACGAAGAGAAATTCAAGCCAATCATCGGCTGCGAGATGTATGTGGCGCGCGAAAAACTGACCGATAAAAAAGACAAGACGGATAACGGCTATCACCTGATCGTGCTTGCCAAGAACAGCACCGGATACCATAATCTGGTGAAACTTGTCAGCAAGGCATGGACTGAAGGTTATTACTACAAACCGAGAACTGACCGGACAGAACTTGCACTGCACCGGGAGGGACTGATTGTGTGTTCGGCATGTCTTGGAGGGGAAGTGCCTCAGTTTATCATGCACGGAGACCTTGACAAGGCCGAGGAACGGATTGTCTGGTACAAGGAAACTTTCGGTGATGACTATTATATAGAACTTCAACGACACGAGACATTCAAAGAAAACGCGAACCGTGAAGTGTTTGTAGAGCAGACCAAAGTCAACGAACACTTGATAAAATTCGCGCGTAAGCATAATATAAAGATGGTTGCGACAAACGATGTGCACTTCGCTTTCGAGGACGATGCGGAGGCTCACGACCGTCTGATATGCGTATCCATGCAGAAATCCTTTTATGAGCCACGTCTTCATTACACGAAACAGGAATGGCTCAAATCAACCGAAGAGATGCGTGAGATATTCAAGGATATTCCGGAAGTTATCGACAATACAAAGGAAATACTTGACAAGATTGAATTCTATACGTTAAATCACGCCCCAATCATGCCATTTTTCGATATTCCCAAGGAATTTGGAACGGAAGAGGAGTATAGAGAGAGGATCACGGAAAAAGAGCTGTTTGATGAATTCACTCAGGATGAAAACGGTAATGTGGTTCTTTCCGAAGATGAAGCAAAGAAAAAAATAGAGCGTCTCGGAGGATATGACAAACTTTACCGTATCAAGTTTGAAGCCGACTATCTGGAAAAACTGACCATGGAGGGCGCGCTTGAAAGATATGGGAATCCTTTGCCAGATGATGTAAAAGAACGGCTGAAGTTTGAATTATACATAATGAAGACAATGGGATTTCCCGGATACTTTCTCATCGTGCAGGATTTTATCAATACAGGAAGAAAGAAACTTGGAGTGAGCATCGGTCCCGGTCGTGGATCCGCCGCTGGAAGTGCTGCAGCCTATTGTCTTGGAATCACCCAGATAGACCCGATCAAATATGACCTTCTCTTTGAACGTTTTCTCAATCCGGACCGAATCTCGCTCCCTGATATAGACGTCGATTTTGATGATGACGGACGATATGAGGTCCTTAAATACGTGACCGAGAAATATGGAGAGGAAAAAGTTGCCCATATTATCACTTATCAGACTATGGCAACGAAAATGGCAATAAAGGATGTGGCAAAAGTGCTTGAGGTTCCGCTTCCGGAAGCAAACCGTCTTGCCAAACTCGTGCCCGACCGCTTGCCTGAGGTCAACGGAAAGGCACCGAAGATCAATTTCAAAAACTGTTTGCTCTACAATAAAGAGTTTGCCGCAGAGAAAGAGAATCCCAACGAGGGTATACGCGAGACCATGAAATATGCCGAACAGCTTGAAGGGAATATCCGTGGAACGGGCATTCACGCGTGTGGCGTGATCATATGTCGAGACGACATAACCGACTGGGTTCCGGTATCGATGGCAACAGATGCCGATGGCTCGAAAGTAATATCAACTCAATATGAGGGAAGTGTGATTGAGGAAACCGGATTGATCAAGATGGACTTCCTCGGACTCAAAACGCTTTCTANTATCAAAGAAGCTATTGCAAACATCAAGCATACGAGAGGGATTGATGTCGATATCGATCATATCCCACTTGATGACAAGGAGACATTCGACNTGTATTGCAAAGGTAACACAACTTCTACATTCCAGTTTGAGTCTGAAGGTATGCAGAAGTCTCTGCGTGAGCTCCAGCCTTCTAAATTTGAAGACCTGATAGCCATGAATGCGCTTTATCGTCCAGGACCTATGGACTATATCCCATCGTTCATCAGACGTAAACACGGAGACGAACCGATCACGTATGACATACCGATAATGTCACAGTATCTTGAGGAGACATACGGTATCACCGTATATCAGGAGCAGGTGATGCTACTCTCGCGTCTGCTGTCAAGCTTCACACGAGGCGAATCCGACATGCTGAGAAAGGCGATGGGTAAAAAGCAGATCGACAAGATGATGAAGCTCAAGAAAAAATTCATGGAGCAGGGTATGAAAAACGGACATCCCGAGCAAGCACTTGAAAAAATCTGGGCGGACTGGGAAAAATTTGCATCATATGCCTTCAACAAAAGCCACGCAACATGTTACAGCTGGGTGGCATATCAGACAGCATACCTCAAAGCCCACTACCCTGCCGAATACATGGCAGGTGTCTTGAGCCGGAACCTGACAGCAGCCGATAAACTTCGCAAATTTATGGACGAATGCAAACGAATGGGAATAACCGTCAAGGGACCTGACATCAACGAGTCAATAGAAAGATTCGGTGTCAACCAGAAAGGTGAAATCCGTTTTGGTCTTGCAGCCGTGAAAGGAGTTGGTCTTAACGCTGTAAACGCCATCATATCGGAGCGAGACAAAAACGGTGCGTTCAAGGATATTTATGATTTTGTGGAGAGAGTCAATCTTTCCGCATGCAACCGTGGTGCGATAGAGAACCTTGCCATGTCAGGAGCATTCGACTGCTTCAATGTCCAACGCGAAATGTTCGTGCACCCGATGTTTGACTCGACATATACCGATTTGCTTGTCAAATATGGTCAGAACATACAGAACGACAAAAACTCTCTTCAGATGAGTCTGTTTGGCGAGCTCGAACCTATCGAGACAAATAAACCGCCATATCCCAATCCGGAGCCGTGGGATCGTCTGGCGATACTTGAAAAAGAAAAAGAGATGGTGATGATGTATCTGTCCGCTCACCCTCTTGACCCTTATTACATGGAACTGACTTACGGCTGCAACACACCTTGTGAACAATTCAAGGACAAGCAAAACGCTCCATGCAAGATCACGATGGGAGGACTTGTGACGAAAGTAACACTGAAGACATCGCGTAAGGGAAATGAATTCACCATTGTGGAACTGGAAGATTTCACGGGAAAAACGGAAATCGCTCTCTTTGGCATGAATCACAATCAGCACAAAGACAAATTCAGAATCGGAGAACCGACATTCGTTAAAATCAATATTGTTCCCGGGCGGTTTAATCCCGAACGAACGGACATGCAGATAGAAGAAGTCTCCTCTCTTGAATCCAAAAGAGGTAATATCGCTAACGGAGTTCTTGTTTACATGAACTTCAAATACGATAACAGAGAATTCTTTACAGCGTTGGAGCAGATCCCGGACAACAACCGTAAAGGGGACTTGTATTTTGACATATTCGACCCCGAGTCAAGACAATCCATAAGAGTGCATTCGCGCAAAAAAATGCCGATAACCCGCGAGCTTATAGATACGCTGCGTGATTACGGCATGCGTTTCAAGATATCTACACTATGATTTAATCACCAACAATATAATCATCAACCATAAACAAATAACTAAATCATGGCAATTCAATTCACAGATCAGACAGCCAAGGAGGCTATTGAATCAGGAAAAACAGTGGTAATAGACTTCTGGGCTACATGGTGCGGACCATGCATGAAGCTTGGTCCTGTTGTCGAAGAACTCGCGGAAAAATATGGAGACAAGGCGATAATCGGCAAACTCAATATTGACGAAAACGATGAAATTGTCGCTGAGAACCGAATACGCAGCATTCCTACAGTTCTTTTCTTCAAAGGTGGCGAGGCTGTGGATCGCAGTGTCGGTCTGGTAAAACTTGAGGACCTCGAAAGCAAACTTCTTCCTCTGCTTTAAGAAACTGTTTAAATTTAATTCGAAATTTTTTATATAGTGAATCTTGTGGCTTCCTTGAGGTCTTTTATGGTT